>JAZDGJ010000001.1:0-5881 GCA_043807015.1 Candidatus Woesearchaeota archaeon
GAAAACATCTTTGTTTCCCTTTTTATCTCAATCACATCAAATATCTTTATCTTCGGCACCAAGGGAAGAAGCAGAACAACCACGAGCAGGCTTAACACAAACCTTGTGAAGAAGCCAGTCTCCATCACCACAACCTTGAAGGCGTTCAGGAAAAGGAACATTAGCAGCAGCACTACAAGGAAGAAATACAGCAGCAGCTTTATGCTGGTGTTCTGCTTAGCCATATTCGTTCCTTAGCGGTTATGAAATATTAATGTTTCGGTTTTAGAAGCCCGGAATAAATCTCCAGATACCCGTCAATATTCTTCTTCAGCGTGAACATCTTTTTCTTTGCAGTCTCATATTTTCCCTTGTAAACCTTCACAACGGCTTCTGCAATCGCGCCAGAGTCTTTTGGCGGCACAAAGAGGTGCTTTCCCCCGACAACTTCTGGCAATGACGTGGTGTTCGTTGCCACAACTGGCACATCAAGGGCAGATGCCTCAGCAGCAGTGTAGCCAAAGCCTTCTGACAATGAGGGCACTACAACGCAGTCTGCTGTTTTTATGTAGTTCGGCAGGTCTTTCCAGGCAACAGGCGGCAGAAGCAGTATGTAATCTTCCAGCCCAAGCTCTTTGATAATCCCCACAATCTTGGCGTATTGCCTTGAATAAGCAGGGTCTTTGCTCATTATCAGCATCATCCTGCTTTGAGGAATATTTTTTCTGATAATTGCGGCAGCCCTGACAGCATACTCAATCCCCTTGCTTATTCCCGGTCTTCCATAGGTGAGGAAAACAAAGCCCTTCAATCCGTGCTTTTTCCTGATTTTTTCAGGTCCGTTTTTCTCTGCCCTGAAATGCTCATAGTCCAGGGCATTGTAGACAGTCTTCACTTTTTTCCCAGGGATTCCAATAGAAAGCAGCTGCTTTTTTGTTGATTCAGAGACAGCGGCATACATGTTGAATTTCAGCAGGTAAATAATCCTTTCAAGGCAATCGTGCATTTTCCTTGCGAAGAATCCCATGTCTGCAAGCTGGTTCCACATTCCTATCCAGACTTCATGGACAGTTATCACAGAAGGTTTCCCAAGAAGCTTTGCCGCGACCCATGCTGGAGGCGCGCCGTTGAATGTTGTTGTGTGGATTATGTCTGCTCTCTTTGCAAACCTTAGCGCCGCAGGAATAGACAAGAATGTGAAAAGGTATCTGCTTCCCAGGCAGCTTACCCTGCAGATTTTAACGCCGTTAAGGATCTCGTATTTCTTGGTCCCTTTGAGGCGGTGCGTAACCACAAAAACGCTGTGCCCCCTTGCGGCAAGCCCCTCAGCAAGGTTCTTGAACACAACCTCCACGCCGCCTATGTGGGGATAGTAGTTCTCAACGACAAAAAGTATTTTCATCAGAACAAGCTACTGAGGCAGATTATTTAATCTTTGCTGTTATAAAAAAGAAACAAAAGCCGGATTCCGAAACCGGCAAACGCTGTTCCTTGCGGGTCATTCGGGTTCGAGCCCCGTCCACGGCGACCTTACTTCTTCCTTTCAATTGCGATTTTCCTTACAATCTCTTCCAGCTTCTTCTGGTTTACCCTGACAAGCCCGTAGATGTAGAAAGTGGATATGAGCAGGAACATGAATCCAAGGATTATGAACAAATCCATTGTTCTTGCAAGGCTCAGGCTTTCAACAATGGGGTCAAGTATGCCCGGGAATATTGCGACTGTGCTGAAAAGCACTGCCGTTGTCACCCAGAAGGTTGTCTCTGTCAGCGTGAATTCCCTTCTCTTGTATTTTGTGTATGCCAAATACGCTATGACCACGCCGAAGAGCAGCCCAAAAACCTGTATGCTTAGCACCATAGTATGCCTCTTGCTCTTTTGTTATTTATAATCATTTTGTTCACTGGGCTGCTGCCCCAAAGCATTTTAATGCTGTTCACTGGACCACCAGTGAACTATAAAAATCACCAACTCTTGTAATTATCATTTAGCTTGGTATTTTTATTTTGCAATCTTCCACCAGAGCATGTTCATGAATATCCGTATGCCATCAATTACTGTGACGCCTTTGTATTTGTCGTGATAGGTTGTTTCTATTGGTATCTGGGCAAACCTCAGCCGGTTTTTCCCTGTCCTTGCAATCATCTCTGACTCCACGCTGTAGTCGCTTACCTCCCACCTTATCTTCTGGTAGGCATCCTTTGTGAAAGCCCTGAAGCCGCACTGAGTGTCCCTGATCCTTATTCCGAAAAACAAAGACGAAACCGCCTGTATGAACCTGTTTCCTGTTTTCTTCACAAACGGCATGGTCTTGCCGAATTCGCGGTATGTGAAAACAATGTCCCTGCCTTTTAACGCCTCAAGCAGCCGTGGTATGTCTTCTGGCTTGTGCTGGCCGTCTGAGTCCATGGCAACAATAGCATCAGCGCCTTTTCTTATGGCATAGTCGCATCCTGTCTTCAGTGCAGCGCCCTTGCCAAGGTTAACCACATGCTTTAGCACAGTGACGTTTTTTTTCTCAGCCATCTCAGAAGTTAAATCCCTGCTTCCGTCGTCAACAACTATTATCCTCTCCTTCGGAAGCTCCTTCAAAGTCCGGTCTATTACACCAGCTAAGTGCCTTTCCTCATTGTAAGCAGGTATTATAGCGAATGCTTTCATTTTATTTTATGCTTTCCAGCCTTACCTTGAAGTTCAGCGTCTCGTTCTGCAACGGATGCCCTTCTACAGAGCCGTATGCCTGCTCTGGCGGAATTGATATTGTCTTTACCTGCCCGGGCTTCATTCCGAGAATTCCCTGCTCAAAGCCGCTTATAACCTGATTCTGCCCAATTGTGAACTCTATCGGCTTGTAATCATAGACTGTCTCGAATTCAGAGCCGCCTGTCAGGTTAAGGCTTTTCCAGCCGACTATGCTTGAGTCAAATAAGCTTCTGTCATCCAAGTAGCCTATGTAATTGACTGATACGGTGTCGTCTGTTCTTGCTGTGTCCTTTGGCATGAATTGAGGCAATACGATTTTTTCACCCCCATTCCAGTCAACTTTCCAGACATATATCTGCTGGTTTGTAATGCTTCTCTGATAGGATAGCAGCTGGAAGTGGCTCAATCCTGCCCCATTAAAGTAGAACAGCTTTACGAACATTCCTGAAGCAAGCTCTGGGCTTGCCAGAGTGCTTACATAGCTGTTTCCGCTTGGTATAAGCACTGAGGAAATGCGCTGCTGCGTTATTATGTTCTCAGTGTATTCCTTTACCTGAACGCCGTCTTTCGTCGCATAGACAAAGCTTACTGGGTGCTGAAGCCCGCTCGTTGTCTGGAACCATGCGTCGTTGCTTGTCAGGTTGGCAATCAAGCCATCTCCGCAAGTCACCATTTCCCCAGAAACCTGGCAGCCCGATGTTCCTCCTCCGAGGCTATACCACTGGCTTACCCAGCTGTTTTCATCCTGCCCTGTCTTTAAGCCCTGCAGCTCAGAGTAAACCTGCTTTGCCTTCTGCTGGGTGTAATTGAAGCGCTTCTGCATATAAGCGACTGCATCATTAAGGTTCATTCCCTTTGCATTCCTCACAAGGTCTGCCTTCTCAAAATCCCAGTATCCGAAATGCGACCATACGCCACCCTTTCCAATCATGTCCTCTGAGGCTATGACATATCCCTCAGGCGGGTTGCTGCAGTGAGTGTATTTGAGCACGTTGTTTGCCTCTTCATTACTTAGCCCTTCTGAGCTGAGTATTGAAGCCGCCTTGCTCCTGTCCTCCAGCGGCAGTATTTCATGAAGTATGTCAACTGACTTTACCGTGTCGCCTATTTTCTTGTCAAGCTCGTCAAAGGCATTGTTGCCTCCGCAGTCAAGCATTCTTAGTATTCCCATTGCCATCTGCTCGTCGCTTGTGCTGAACAGTTTTCCTACCCAGTGCGCCTGCGGAGTCTGCTGCGTTGTTCCGTCAAATGTGACAGGTCTGTCAGCTATCTCTTTGAAATGGTGCCCGAAGTCCCACCAGGAGGTTATTATTGCGTTTTTGCTCGAGTTGCTTTCAATCGCCTTTAGTGAATTCCACCATGCATCATCCACCAATGGAACGTCCTGCTTTGCAGTCTGGATGGATGTGCTGAACACGTTCTGCGGCGCAATCAGGGTTATTGCAAGCAGCAGCACAACTAAAATGCTTGTAAATGCAAATGGCGTCTGCAGGGTTCTTGAAAGACCCCTGCTGAGATACTTATAGGCTATCCCGAGCCCTGCGCCGAATGCAATGCTAAAAGGCGGCACAATCAGCAGCGTGAATCTGATTCCTTTTGTGCTGGCATAGATTGTTCCGATCAGCCATATCATTATCAGGGCTGCATAGCTTATGTTTATGTCCCTCACTTCCTTTTTGACAGCCCATGCGAGCCAGGGCACTATCGGCAGGCTCATCAGGATTATGAATTGCATAGGGCTGCTTGGGAAGAATAACATAAGCAGCAGCCACCACCATACTGCAGCGCCGCATACAAAAATAACGTCTGCCATTCCGGGATTTTTCTGCCTTATCAATGTCAGCGACATGCCTACAAGCGCCAGGAAGAAGAGGAATTTTCCTCCGACAGAGTTGACTATGTCGTTAATCCCGCCCTCATTCAGCTCGGCAACTGTTGTAAGGACATTTGGCCACAATGATTCAAAGACAGGCGATTTCAGCTGGCTTACGCCGGTGAATGATGTGAAAGAATTGATGAACAGGCTTGATCCCACCAGCATGCTGACAAATAGTGCTGATGCCGCGAAGAAAATCACTGTGGTCAGTATAGCATCCTTTATTGCAGAGTGCCTGAGATAAGACATGATTCCCTGCTTAAGGTCCTCCCTGTGCGTCAGAAGGTTGTAGGCAATGTAGAAAAGGGCTGTTCCCAGCAGGAAGTAGAATATGTACCACCAGCCACCCCATGCAATGCTGTAAATTCCCATTGCAAGCCCTGAGGCAATTCCAAACCCAATCCTGATCATCATTTTATTTGCAGAAAGTGACTCAATAAAGAGCCACACTGCCAGGACTGAAAAGAATACAACCCAGGCGTCGGTGTCTGCCCTTCCAAATGTTGTCCTGTTGAGCAGCGCCGCGTTAACGCCCGCCATAATGGCTGCAAAGAAGCCGCCAGTTGTGTTGCTTATTTTCCTGCCTATTAAAAACACCAGCAGGACTGTTACTGCAGACACGAGAACAGGATACCACATCATTGACTGCCTTAGAGTCATGGATGAGTCAAAAAAATGCTGCGCTCTGTAAAGGTAAGTGAGGAAATATGGGTGGAACTTGTCCACACCCGCAATAGCCCTTCCGATTGGAGCCAGCTGGTGGTTGTCCCACTCAACGCCGTTGATTTTCTCATCGCCCATGTAGCTGTGGTTGAGGATATTTTCAGCATACCTCTGCCAGTAGTAAGGGTCAATATCAGGAAGATACGCTTTGCCTTCGGGATCCTTGTAGAAGTCCTTGAAATATTCTGCAGTGCTCCTAATCTGGTCTTTTATGTTCATTGGCTGGCCAACATACTGCCCTGTCTTGAAGGTATATGTGTCGCTCTTGGCAGCCTTGCTGAGCTCTTCTGCAATCAAACTGCTTTTCTGCGCGTCAGGCAAATTGGGGTATTGCTGGGATATGGCTGACTCAATATCAGACCGTATCATGTTGCTTATGCTGTTTTCAGCCCAGATTTCAGTGTATGGCTGCGAGGCAGGAAGCATTCTTATGTAAGTTGATGCGCCGATGCTTACAACCAGCGCCAGTATGAGCAGGATTATTCCTGAGTGCTTCGTAAAGAATTTTGAGGCGCCCTTTAAGTCGAGGGATAGCTCATCATCTTTTTCAAAACTTTTGTCTTGCTGCGCATCCTTTTCAGTTTTCTTGAAAAGCCCCTT
>JAZDGJ010000002.1:0-2801 GCA_043807015.1 Candidatus Woesearchaeota archaeon
CTGCTTGCCTGAATAACCGCTTAATTTTTCTATCCAAACGTTTTTGAGCTTCCATGGTGGAGCTACGACCTCCACCCTGCTCTCCCACCAGGGTTAAAACCCTTCTGGGAAGCAGTTTTTATTAAGATTTTCTACAGAGCCAAGTCTACCAAAAAGTATATAAATAAGTATACTTTACTAAAATGATAGTTGGAAAAACAAACATCAGGCCCACGACACACTATCTCATTTACCACAGCGATGTGGAGTGGGATATCGTAATTGCCACTAGGCTAACTCCAACAAAATCGCATCCAAACAGGCGGCTGGGAAAAGACAGATTCACTCATACAAAAGTGTTCAAAGAATTCATCATTGAAATCCATACGAAAGAAGATGAAATTAACGATATAATATGGGTTATCAACGCATTCAAAATGGTGAGATAAAAATGGTTTCAAAATGCCCCCAGTGCAAGGGAGACTTTAGGAGCGTAAAATACGACATAGGCTATGGGATAATTGTAAATTCCCTGCATTGCAGGAAATGCGGGTTTAATGTTACAGATAATGAGGAGCTAAACAAAGGACTTGCATTGCTGCGTGAGCATATGAGAAAGGAAGTTAAAATATTAAGAATAGGCACAGGGCTTGGCATAAGGTTCCCGAACGATATAGTGAAGAGCTACTGCCTTAAGAAAGGCAAAGACATGATGCTGAAGCCTGAGGCAGACGGGATAAAGCTGGTTGCAGCCAACTGACAAAACCCTAATATTTTCACTTTTCTTTCATTTTTCAGAAAAAACATCTGAAATTGCCGCAATTCTTTCCATTTCTCCGGAAAATCTGAGCTTTTTTTCCAGCAAGGCATATTAAAAATAAAATCTATCTTTTCTGCGGTGATGCAAATGATGAGAATGCAGGGAGCAAAGAGAGCGGTTGTTGTCGGCGCATTATTGGCCGGGCTGGGTTTTGGAGGCTATGCAATCTTCCACAATATGGGACAAGGCAGCAAAGTTGCAGAGGAAGGCTATGTGAGCCCAAATTCTGTCAGGATTGTAAAGAAAGACACTGGTGGAGGAAAAGTTGCCACATTTGTGGAATACAACGGCAAGGACATTCCATTGCTGGCTGGCGAAACCGGCGTAAGGCTTGGCGACTCGCTTTATATCGTCTCAGGGCTTACGCAACCTGAACGCCAGCAGGTGTTCAGCGATG
Source organism: Candidatus Woesearchaeota archaeon (assembly GCA_043807015.1). Classification (GTDB taxonomy): domain Archaea; phylum Nanobdellota; class Nanobdellia; order Woesearchaeales; family UBA10216; genus JAZDGJ01. Next base: position 1,197 of record JAZDGJ010000002.1, read on the forward strand.
TCTGGTATAAGCAGAAGCCTGACGAGCAGAAAGAGACCATAACAGAAGCAATTGCGGATTATTCGACAACTTCCATTGAGGCGATTCTCAACCAGGAGCAGAAAACAAACCTTCTCAAGTCGCAGTGGACTGTTGCAAGCAATGACTCAAGGTCTGCGCTAATAACCGAAGCATGGCCAAAGCTCGAGATAAAGTACAGGCACGGTCTTGTTAGGCAGGAGCTTGACCAGCTCCTTGTGAGGTGAGGGAAAATGGAGACTCTTTCAAAGCTTGAAGTTGATGACTTGGTAAAAAGGCTTGAGGAGCAGTTTGCATCAAATCCTGAAGACATGAGGACAGCGATTGAGAAAGGCAATGACGAGATTCACAGCTCCAGAGGGGTATCTGCAAAAAGAAGCTATGATAACATTTCCATGCACCTCGGCGCGTTACTGAAAACTCAGAAAGCCATTGACTATGCCACAAAAGCAGGCAGCTCGCCTGTATTTAAGTCCCTTGAAGCCATAAAGGCAAAATTCTCAAGGGCATCAGGCAGCAATTACGCTCCTGAGACACTTGACCAGCTTACAGAAAAGCAGTTTGACATCATAGGCTCATTGAAGGGGAGCATAAAAGATGCAAGGAGGGATGCTGAAAGCGCCCTGTCAAGCCTTGTGCATTACAAGGACAATGTTGTGTTCAAGAATTTTGCAGACGCGCTTGAAACAAAAAGATGCAGTGAGAAAGACCTTGACTACCTGACAAAGCTGCACCATGACGCAGCACATGTGCTGGGCAACATAAAAAAGAGCGACCCGAGCTATGTCACAATAGCGAAAAGGCAGCGTGGGGTAAGAAGAAGCATCCAGAGCAGGCTCACAGAGATTGCAAAGGCAAACCAGCAGATTGTGTTTGGCGATTCTGCGCTGAAGTCGCTTGAAGAGTGCGAGGATGTTGAAAACATGTTCGTGCTTTTGCTTGACCAGGTTGAGCAGTATGCAAGCAGCTCCCTTGAATACGCAAAGAACAAGAAAAAGCTTCATGACTTTTCCACAGGAGGGGAGGAGATAATACGCGCCTCTCAGATGATTTGCGGGAGCCTTTCAAGGACACTGTCTATGCAGTCAAGCCAGCTTGACACGTCAATGCAGAGAATTAAGGCAATTGCATCAAAGGCCCAGTATAAGATGCTTCTGCCTGACTCAATGATGGCTGAAAAGGGAGGCTATGCCTCAGACATACTTGACGTGACAAAAGGCATAAACCTTCAGCTTGAGAACAAAGCAAGAGCTGTGATGGAAAGCTACGGGCAGCCCTCTACCTGAGGAGGGCAATTACCCGTCGCCGTTCATGCACAGAAAGCTTTAAATATGTGCACTCACTTAATTATGTGCGGTGATTGCCATGACTAACATAACTTTGTCTGTGCCTGAAGAGGTGCATAAGGAGATGAAGCAGTTTTCAGAAGTAAAGTGGAGCGAGGTAGCCAGAAAAGCCATTATAGAGCGCCTGAAAATGCTGCGCATGGCAGATAAACTGGCTGAAAGGAGCAAGCTCACTAAACAGGATGTTGAAGAATTTGATAAGATGATAAAGTCTGCTGCCGCAAAAAGGTTTCTTACATGA
>JAZDGJ010000003.1:0-6065 GCA_043807015.1 Candidatus Woesearchaeota archaeon
TCATAGCCAATTACTTGTTCAACCATGAGCCCCAAGGGAGCCTCAATCTCTTTTATCTGCAAAGTATCATCATAAAAATCACTTTGCAATTTGTGGGCAATACCCACTTGACCCAAAATCAATACGATAATCGATAAAAACCCAATCAAGATTTTTGTATCAGTTTTCATTTTTTACCTCTTTTTCGAATATATTTTTAATATGAGCTATCAAATAACCCGTCAAAGGAGATTCTGTAACTTCGTCGGCACTTACTTCGGCTATAACGCAACCCAGAATATCAGCAGTATAAGCATGAGCTCCAAATACTTCTTCACCAATATAATTGGCATATTTCATAACTTCTTCTTCGTGCTCTTCAACAGCGCCGTCTTTTTGATATTTTTTCAAATCTTCCAAACACGCTTTTGCCCCTTCACTAGCAACTTCCTGAATTAATATTCCATTCTTATTGCCCTCGCCAATATATTTTGAGCCGCTTAAAAGTAATCCGGTTTCATCAATAAGATAAACTTCACTTGTTTCGCTTTCAATAGGCTCTTTCATGAGAGTGCTTATCTTATCCAGTTCTATATCAAAAGCAATTCTCCCTATTAATTTGCTTTTATTATAAAGAGGACCAATAATAGCGTAATAATCTTTTTTTCTTAATGGACAATAATACTTTGAGAAGGAAATATCCTGTCCTTTTGCCATAAAATAAGGGTGCTGGCTGTAATCTGTTCCAGGAAGGTCGAACTCTCCAATAATCGCAATTCCCTCATTGTTTAAAATGCTTATTCCTGGAAGTATACTTTTTAATTCATTTATCCTTTCTTTTGCTGTTTCTATTTTTGCCGAATCATTTGGATACTGGGCAGCCTGTTTTAAAACATTCATTGAAGAAATAATCAATAATTTTTCTTTTTGGTCTTCCAAAAATGTATTAGTTAATAGGGCTTTTTCATTTGCCAGTATCTGCAAACTTTCTTTTTTATTATTTATTGCCTTCTGTTTTTGAAGATTTAAACCCCAAAAAATCAGTCCAACTAAGAAGAACACGGTAACTATGATACAAAGCAATAACATTCCCTTGGTTTTTCTCATCGGGTTTTCATCTATTTAACAGCCACAACCGCGTTATTTTAACCATATGCATCCGCAATGTAACCTGATTTAGTAGCAAAGCAAATATATAAACATTCATTGAGATAACGGGATAAATTTTTGTAAAAAGTGGCAACTAAATATATTTCAAAAACAGCCGTCTGCAGCCACCCCTTTGAGCCAATAAAGAATGTTCTTGACAAATTCACTTTTCAGCCACATAGCACAAACATTTTTACGGATAAAAAATACCTTTTTTTTATCCCTGAAGTCTAAAGAAGGTTTAAATATTGCAAATTCAAATACGTTCTCGCATTAAATCCATCATTTTCGCACGATGCTCGCAGGAAATGCGTTTTTAAACCAGCCAACCTTGTCCTTTAGGCGGATTTCTCTTTTTATTGCATTTCTCCTGCTTGCAGCCTCGGCTGCGGCTGAGCAGTATTCAGTGTCTGGCTGCCAGAATCTCAGCGTTGGGAATTCAACTTATACGCTACAGGTCAGCATATCCAGCAACAGCACCTGCCTTTCAATAAATGCAAGCAACGTTACGATTGACTGTTCCGGCTTCAATATAAGCTATGGCACAAATTCCTCTGGCTATGGCATACATGTCCAGAATGCAAATTCAACCGTAATCAAGAACTGCGCGATAATCAAGTCAGGCTCTGAAGGCGACAGCAACTACGGCATATTCGTAGAGCTTTCAAATGACACCGTTATCATTAATAATTCAGTCTCAACAAATGGAAGCGGCTCAAACCACGGATTGAGCTTCCATAACAGCTCATACGCGAATGTAACTTCTAATGTTATTTCCACCAATGGTAGCGGTGACGGGAACTCTGGTATTTATATTGAGAATTCTGATGGAATCCTGGTTAGCAATAATTCCATCTCCACTAACGGCAACGGCTTGAATGACGGGATAAGCATACTCAATGACTCGTTTGTGAATATTTCATCCAATGCCCTTTCTGCAAGCGGGCTTGGCGATGAAAATATAGGTATACGTGCGGAGCTTTCGAACAATGTCCTGATTGGCAATAACTCAATTTCCACAGGTGGCAGCAGCATGAACTACGGATTATGGCTTTATCGCAGTTCGTATATGAGTGTTGCATCAAACATTATTTCAACAAATGGAACCGCAGACGACAACTTCGGCATTTACCTGCAGGAGAGCTCATCCAGCAACATCTCACTTAACACAATTTATCCAGGCGGAACTGAGAATAACATCTGCATCATAATCCAGACAGGCTCAAACAACAATATTCTGAGCAGAAACTTTCTTTTTCTTGGCGGCGCAAGATGGGACTACGGCATCTACCTGTATGACCGCTCTGGCTTTAACAGCATAAGCCGCAACGTTATAACCAATTCTGGAGGGGTTGAAAATAACGGTATCTTCTTTGAGGGCAACAACCTTTACAACAATATCACTGGCAACAACATTACAACATCAGGCAACTCAAGCTCGGGCATTGTGCTGATTGACAGCAACTCAACAATGGTAAGCGGCAACATAATAAAGACAGAAGGCAACCTGAGCTTTGCAGTTTCAATTGCCAGTTCAAATTCCTCTTCTTCAAACAACACAATTTACAACAACATCTTTAATACGACAGAAATTCCAATTAGCATACTTGACAATAGCTATTCAAACAACTTCAGCACAACACCATATCCCGGCACAAACATAGCTGGCGGAGCAATGAAGGGTGGCAACTTTTACGACAACAGCACCCCAGATAGCGGTTTCAGGCATAGCTTGAACTGCACAGACTTGGGCATTGATGGGTTCTGTGACTCACCATACATCTTTGATGGCAACAACACAGACTTTTATCCGTTGAGCGATGACTTCAATCTTAGCCTGCCAATAGGCGTTGCCAGCTGTGTAGAGTTCCCGGAGCCTAACAGGGACTATTATTTGCTGAATGATATTGAAGTAGATTTCGGCATTTGGGATTATTGCTTTAAAGTTTGGGATACCACAAACATCACCCTTGACTGCAGAGGCCACAGCATAACGAACATAAATGAGGCCCAAACAGGAATTGCTTTTGATGCTTACCCCGATCAGTTTTGGATCGTGGATGATTCCAGCTACGTAAGAATCAATAACTGCACCATAAGCAACTTCGGTTACGGATTTGACACTTACGGAAGCGTCACTAATAGCAGATTTGAAGCCAACGAAGTAGCTATCGTGATGGATGCAAGGACTCAAGAAGACGGTCCACAGATTGGTGGAGCAGGACTTGTTGAGAACAACACGATAATCCTTGGCACTAGAACAGCTTCACCGACGCACACTTATGCATTTGGTCTTGCTGAAGGAATAGACAAATACGGGAAACCGTGGATCGTCAGGAACAATGTGATTACTGGGAGTGTTAGCGAAACTGGGGGCTCTGTGTGGTCGTTCTGGGCAGAAGGGGTAGGAGGCATGAACGGATCAGCATACATCTACAACAACACTTTCAATGCGAGCCAGACGTTTGCCACAGAATCAGGATGGAACTGGTTCCCGTCATCTGAAGCTGCCCAATATTGGAATGATTCGATGGGTGGGAATTATTGGGGCAACGGACAGGGAAATGGCTATGCTGAAACCTGTACAGATACGGATGTGAATGGAATATGCGACTTGCCATTCGACCTGCAGACACAGGAGGGATGCATCATCGGAGTGAGTTGCGGAACTCAAGTAGATTACCTGCCACTGAGCGACCGCATCAATGACGAAAGTGACGAAGGAGACGGAATAGAGGGTAATGGCAAAGGAAGCAACCGTGGTGGAAGAAGCGGAGGTGGTGCCATTAGCAGAATTGGAGTAAACAAAAAACCAGGCTCAACTGGTGAATTGCCTCGGCCTAAACCCGCCCCTTTGCCTCAGCCTACCCCTACTACTGGAATCCCTACGCAGCTGTTTGACATTAGGCTTAACTTGGAGGAAAATGTGCTTTATGATTCGCGAAACCTTACAGCTTGGGTCACTTTTGAAAGCTTTGGAAGTGGCCCAACGCCCGTAAACCTAACTTATATCGTTTTGGATGAGTCTGGAAATGAAGTTTACACTAAAAAAGCGGCTGTTATGGTTTATACTGAGGAATTCGTAAGGGAAACCTTTGACCAGCTCGATATAGGGCTGGGCAACTACGAGCTTGTTTTAAAGACGCTCTATAATTCTAATGTAACTGATGAATTCAGGCAGGGCTTTAAAATTGTTGAGGCAAAAAAAGTTGCACAGGGCTACAGGGCTGACGTGATGTGGTGGATAATCCTGCTAATATGCCTTTTCTTTCCATTAACTTCAGAGTGCTCTGAAATATTGCGCCGCAAAAAGTCAGGGGAGAATGTGCACAAATCAGGCTTGATGATTACACTTGCGCTTATAGTTCTAACCACGGCAATATTTGTCCTGAACATCTTCAACTCCCTTCCTGGATGGTTTTATTATTTGTTCTCCGTTGTGGTGTTCGCGTCTATATATCTTGTATTTAAAAAGCAGGCGAAGAGAGAACTCCAGCTTGAAAAGGCTCTGCAGCAAGGTAATCCAAAATCTCTGGACAGGGGAATAACTTTATATAATCGCCAAGTTCCCAAAAGGCCATGGTGGACCTTGCGATAGTCGGCAGTGTTGCCCTTGACTCAGTCAGGACTCCATTTGGCGAGGCAAAGGAAGTCCTTGGGGGCGCAGCAACTTATTCCAGCTATGCAGCTTCATTCTTTTGCAAGCCCGGGATTGTTGCAGTTGTTGGAACTGATTTTCCCAATTCGCATCTTGACCTGCTGAAAAGCAGGAATATTGACCTGTCAGGAGTGAGCATTGGCGGCAGGACTTTCAGGTGGGAAGGAGAGTATGAGTATGACATGAATGACGCAAAAACGCTGAAGACAGAGCTCGGCTCATTTGCCTCTTTCAAGCCGAATGTGCCTGAAAGCTATAAGGATGCAAAGTATGTTTTCCTGGCAAATATTGACCCAGAGCTCCAGCTTTCTGTGCTTCAGCAGATAAAGAAGCCAAAGCTTGTCGCACTTGACACAATGAATTTCTGGATCCAGAACAAGAGGGAGAGCCTTATCGAAGTGCTGAGGAGAGTGGATGTTCTTCTGATAAATGAGGCCGAAGCGCGGCAACTTTTCTCGACTCCAAGCTTAGTCCAGGCTGCCAAGTCTGCATTAGCCCTTGGGCTTAAGGCAGTCATAATAAAGAAGGGCGAGCACGGCGCATTGCTTTTCATGGACGGGAAGCATTTCTCTGCGCCAAGCTACCCCCTTGAAAACGTGATTGACCCTACGGGCTCAGGCGACAGCTTTGCCGGCGCAGTAATGGGTTATATTGCAAAGACAGATGACATCTCAGAACGGAACATCAGGAAGGCAATAGTCTACGGCTCTGTAATTGCAAGCTTCAATGCAGAAGCCTTCAGCCTCGACAGGCTCAAAACGCTTACGCTGCCTGAAATTGAGAAGCGGTATAACGAGTTTAAGGAGATAAGGGATTTTTAGCTGCTTCTATTTTTTTACTGTTTTTGTTTCTTTCATAAGCAGCAGTGCAAATATGCTGCAGCCCATAAATGATACAATGGCTGCTCCCGCAGTGAATGCTCTCAATGATGATGCTGCAATTAGCGGTCCAGATGCAATGGAAGCCAGCCCAACTGCCAGATAGGCGATTGTGGCGCTAATGGAAATGACAGTTGCCCTTTTGTCGCTTGGCAGAATCCTATTGATTGTGGTAATTGTCGCCACATTTGATATTCCGGCTGCAAAGGCAGTAATTACAAGCCAGCCAATACTAAGCGGTGATTTGCCAAGTGCAAGCAGCATTAGTGATGTTCCTACCGCTATTGACACTGCCAGAAGCTGAAGCCCAGTATTCATCCTTTTATAAAGCCAGGGGCTTGCCAGGTTGCCAATGGCAAATGCAAACAGGACCAGCCCATATAGCCAGCCTAATCCTGAGA
>JAZDGJ010000004.1:0-19399 GCA_043807015.1 Candidatus Woesearchaeota archaeon
TTTGCGCCTGACGGCTTCAAAATAGTTGCAGGAAAAAGGAGTTCAGAATTCCCTGATCGCTTCGCAGATATAGTTAGAATCAGCGGCGATGGCAGATTAGTCGTGACCCAAGCCGAGGGCTTGCATGCACAATATTTGAAATGGTCACCTGACAGCATGCATTATATCTACTTGTCTCCGGGGCAGGGCAGGGGAATTGAGTATGCGATTACAATAGTGAATACTGAAACTGCAAAAAGGCATGAAATTGGCTTTGCCTGGACGGCTAAATCGCCTGACCTGGCTGAATGGGCTCCTGACTCACGCAAAATTGCAATTTCTGATGGAAGGACAATTTACATTGCAGAAAACGGGGCAAATGGCTGCAAGTTTCTTTATGATGGCATGGGCGCCGGAGACATTGCCAAGCTTCAGTGGCAGTCAAACAGCGAGCTGATTTTTGTTGAGGGCAACGCAGTAAAGTCAATAAATCCGGAAACACTTGAGGAAAAAACTCTGGCGCTCGGAACTGATATTGCATTGTCTCAAAACAGGCAGCTTCTCTGCTTCCTGTCCCAGGGAGACATTTCCGCGTATGAGCCTGCAAATGGCACCTCAAGAAACATAACTCTCTCACCCCAAGAAGAAACATCATTCACATTCCTCCCCGGCGGAAAGAAAATGATTTTTGTGCAGGAAGAGAATGGGGTCCAGAACGTTTCATTAATGGGTGTTGACGGCGGCGGCTTTATGAGGCTGACAGAAAACTCAAACCCGCTTGTAAAATACCATATAAAGTAAAATATGCCATTTTTGTCGCTTTCGTGCGCCAAAATTGCAAGAAGATTTATTCAATTTTCTGAACTACAATTAACTTGATCGGATTTCGTCCTCCTTCAACTCTCGGAGGAGGCTTTAGGTAAGTGTCCCCTCAAAAGACAGGCAGAAATAGCAAATTATATAAATGTTCTAACACCATTTAGTTCTATGGAAACCGTGACTATCTCAAAAATTGAATATGAACGCCTTAAACGCTTGGAAGCGGTTGCGCAGGATGAGTTGCTGCTCAGCGTTAGAAGAGGCCTTGAGGATGCTGCTAAAGGTAAGCTGCAGGAGCGTTAAAGATTTTTCTTGATAATGCGTTGATAATAATCTAAGTCCTTTTTGATTCTGTCTATTGTTTGCTGCTGGGCTTTTTTGTCGCTCACGGTTATTAGCAAAACCGTATCAATGTCTTCATATACCAAGAAGTAGATACGGTACTTATCGATCTTCTTCTCTTTGAAAAATGGGTAGCCCAACGGCTTTCCAGTGTCATGACCTTCTTTCAGCCGGTTTATAAAATTCTGAATTTGCCGTTGGTAATCTTTTGGCAGAAGCTTTTCCCAAGTGTCAAACTCTTGCGTTGATAAAACCCGGCTCATGCCTCAGCAATTATCTAAGGTCAATATAAGCTTTTTGCTAACACTTATGCGAGAAAGATAATGCAATAAAGGCACAAAATTCATACAATTCTGAGAGTCTCGGAGGAGGCTCACTCCTAAAAACTACATTTCACCTCTAAAACTAATTCCTGAGAAATCTTTATATAACCCCATCATATCTGAGCAGTCATGGCAAAATACAAGCTAGTGCATGACTGTCCGGGATGCATCGGCTGCGGGGCATGCGTTGCAGTCGCTCCTGACTACTGGGAGATGGGCTCAGACGGCAAGTCCGCGCTGAAAGGCTCAAAGAAAGTTGGAGAAAATGAGGAGCGCGAAATAGAAGAGAAAGACTTTACCCCAAACGACGAAGCAGCAAAGGCGTGCCCTGTCAACGTCATACACATTACAGACCTTGACAAGAAAAAGCAGCTGATATGAAGGAACTTCTTTTCGGCACAGCAGGGATACCTCTAAGCTCAAAAGGGCTTGGAACAATAAGCGGAATAAGCAAGGTGAAAGAGCTTGGCTTGGGTGCGATGGAGCTTGAATTCGTCAGGAATGTCAATATTCAGGAGCACGAAACCGGAAAAGTGAAGGAAGCTGCAAAGAACGGTGTTGTGCTGAGCTGCCATGCCTCTTATTTCATAAACCTCAATGCCAAAGACATGAAAATCCTTGAGGCAAGCAGGAACAGGCTGCTTAAGGCAGCCAAAATTGCAGGAATGTGCGGCGCGTGGAGCGTCTGCGTGCATGCAGCATATTATCTCGGCATGGAAAAAGAGAGCGTATATGAAAATGTGAAGAGGCAGATTGCCTCAGTTGTCAATATCCTACAGCAGAATGACCTGAATATCTGGGTAAGGCCTGAAACTCCAGGCAAGAAGACGCAGTTCGGCTCGCTGCAGGAATCATTAAGGCTCAGCAACGAGTTGGAACAGGTAATGCCATGCATAGACTTTGCCCACATGCACGCTGTTGAAGGAAAGAACAACAGCTATGATGAATTCGCCAGCATACTTCAGGAAGTTGAAAAATCCCTCGGCAGGGAAGGGCTTGAGAACATGCACATCCACATGTCTGGAATAAACTACGCAGAAAAAGGCGAAAGAAACCATCTCGTGCTTAATGAGTCAGACATGAAATACGAGGAGCTTATGGCTGCTTTCAGGGATTTCAAAGTGAAAGGCGTTGTGATTAATGAGAGCCCAAACATAGAAGAAGATGCATTACTCCTCCAAAAAGTATATAAGAGGGTAAGCCAAAAGTGAAGTTATTAATGTCCACACTTCGGCTGGCAGCCAGCCGAAGGTATCATTGGAAACTTGACTTAAGAAACAAGGCAATAGCAATGGAATTCACCTGGAAAATATGCGGACCTGCGGGATTGGGCATAATGAGCACAGGGCTGATATTCTCAAAAGTCTTTGCCCGCGGCGGCTACTATGTTTTTGATTACACAGAATACCCTTCCTTAATCAAGGGCGGGCATAACACATACCAGTGCAGGATAAGCACCGAGCCAATATACTCGCAAAGCAGACCGGTCCACATACTCGTGGCGCTGGATGCTGATACTTTAGGGCTCCACAATGATGAGCTGCTGAAAAACTCAGCGGTAATCTATGACAGCGAGAAAATCAAAGGAAATGTCAAGGCAGGAGTGCCATACCCAATACCTCTGGTGAAATTAGCCAAGGACAGCGGCGCAGCAGAAATCATGGCAAACAACGTTGCATTGGGAGCATCAATCGCGCTCCTTGATTACGATCTTGAAGTGCTTGAAGGCGTAATAAAAGATATGTTCGGAAAAAAAGGCGACGCAGTAGTAAATGAAAACATGAATGCCGCAAAGGCAGGCTATAGCTATGTCAAGGCAAATTTCAAGAAGCAGTTTTTCGTGACTGCAAAAAAGCTCAAGACAAAGCAGAAATACGTCTTGACAGGCAATGAGGCAATAGGCGCAGGCGCAATCTCTGCAGGGATGAAATGCTTTGTCGCTTACCCAATGACTCCAGCTTCTTCAATACTCCATTACATTGCAGAAAAATCAAAAGACTTTGGCATTGTTGTCAGGCATGCAGAAGATGAAATTTCTGTCATAAACACAGCCATAGGCGCCGCCCATGCTGGCGTAAGGACAATGGTGGGCACAGCAGGAGGAGGCTTTGCCTTGATGGTTGAAGGCTATGGCTTAGCTGCAATCACAGAAACGCCAATAGTCATTGTGGAAGCCCAAAGACCCGGTCCTGCTACAGGAATGCCGACATGGACAGGACAGGGCGACCTGAGATTTGTAATGCATGCGCACCAGGATGATTTCCCGAGAATCGTAATTGCACCCGGAGATGCAGAAGAGGCATATTATGCAACAGCAGATGCGCACAACATTGCAGAGAAATACCAGACTCCAGTTATTGTGCTGACTGACAAGCATCTTGCAGAAAGCCACATGATTGCTTCGCTTGACAAGCCTGTCAAAATTGATAGGGGAGAGCTTCTGGCAAAAGCCCCTGCAGGTTACAAGCGATATAAAATCACAAAGACAGGAATCTCGCCAAGAGTTCTTGTTGGAACAGAAGGCGCTTTGATAAGAGCAAACAGCTACGAGCATGATGAATCTGGATTTACTACTGAAAATTCTGCGATGAGAAACAAGATGATGGAAAAAAGAATGAGAAAACTGGAGAGTTTTTCAGTGCCTGAGCCAGTTCTTTACGGTCCAAAGAATGCAGACATCACTTTTGTCGGCTTTGGCTCTGTAAAAGGGGCTGTGCTTGACGGCATGAAAATGCTTGAGAGCCAGGGCATAAAGGCAAACTTCCTGCATTTTGTCTACATTTTGCCATTCCCTGAATCTGCCAAAGCAATTCTCAGCAAAGCCAGGAAAATTGTTGCAGTTGAATGCAATTATACCGCCCAATTTGCAGGCGTCATCGCAGAGCATACAGGAATTCTGATTGAAAAAAAGCTGCTGAAGTACGACGGCAGGCCTTTCTATCCTGAGGAAATCGCAGAATTCGCCAAAAAGGTGCTTAGAAAATGAAAGCCGATGATTTTAGCACAACGGTAACCCCAAACTGGTGCCCTGGATGCGGCAACTTTGGCTTATTTGCAGCACTAAGAGAGGCGCTTGCAAGGCTTAACCTGCCTGCTGAAAAAATAGTCTTCACTTACGGCATAGGCTGCCATGGAAAAATGATTGACTTCATGAATGTAAATGGCTTTGACGGCTTGCATGGAAGACCTGTTCCAGTCGCAGAAGGAATAAAGCTCGGCAACCACGAGCTAAAAGTCGTGGCAATGTCTGGCGACGGCGATGCCTATGGCGAAGGGCTGAGCCACATGCTTAACGCAGCAAGAGGCAACCACAACATGACTTATTTTGTCCATGACAACCAGATTTACGGCTTGACAACAGGGCAGGCTTCTCCAACAACAGTGAAGGGCACAAAGACAAAATCAACGCCAGAAGGCTTGATAGACGAGCCTATTAACCCAATAGCTCTCGCAATATCCGCAGGAGCAACATTTGTGGCAAGGGCTTACGCCGGAGACATTCCCTTCACCACAGAAATAATGCTTGCTGCGCTGCAACACAAAGGCTTTGCAATCGTTGACATATTTCAGCCTTGTGTCTCATTCAACAAGGTAAACACATACGACTGGTTTAGGCAGAACCTTTACAAGCTTGAAAACCACAACGCTTCTGATAAAATGGCAGCGCTGCAGAAGGCATTTGAAACAGCAAAGCTGCCCATCGGAATCTTCTACAACATAGACAAGCCAACATACGAGGAGCAGGTGACTGAGCTCGCAGCAGGACCGCTTGCAAAGCAAAGCCTCGTTGTGGACAGGAAGAAACTATTGCAGGAGTTCCTGTAACGCTCTGAAATAATCAACAGAACCTTCATTCGCGATTAGTCTTTTCTTAAACTATGCTTTCCAACACCAAAAAGTTTAAATAAGCCCGAGTTCTAGAAACACAACCTGTTGCGTTTCGGGAGAGGAAGCCACACAACAGGTTGTATTAACGAAAGGGTGGTGAATTTGGCTCAAAAAGGCGAAGAAGAGGCTGATGCCAGGAAAATCGAGAAGATTGTCAAGCGAGATGGCAGAATAGCTGACTTTGACCAGAACAAAATCACCAATGCCGTATTCAAGGCTGCAAACGCTGTTGGCGGAAAAGACCTTGATGAGGCAAAAAGGCTTTCTGACCTTGTTGTCAAGGAAATTGTTTCAAATGGAAAGATGTATCCGACAGTTGAGGAAATCCAGGATGCTGTTGAGAAAGTCCTCATAAAGGAAGGGCATGCCAAAACAGCAAAGGCATTCATACTCTACAGGGCAAAAAGGGCAGAACTAAGGCAGGCTGCAGTTGAATCTGCAAGGGGCACGGACAAGGAAAAATCTGCCCTGCTTGACATGTTTGCCCACAAGAGCAAGCTCGCTTCCCTTATAGGCTATGACAGGCTTGAGGCATACAAGGAGCTCCTGTTTCATGTAAGGGACCAGCAAAAGGCAGGGAAGCTGCCTGTCCACAAGAATTACCTGAACAACAACGAGATGGCTACAACCATCTATGAAAGAAAATATTTCCTCAAGAACCTGCAGAATGAGCTGATAGAAAAAAGACCTGAAGAGGCATTTGCAAGGATGTCTGCATTCATGGCTGCAGTTGAGGAAAAGGAAAAGCAGAAGGAGTGGGCTGAAAAATTCTACACATCATTCTACAGAGGCGAATTCTTGCCTGGAGGCAGGGTGATAGCAGGAGCAGGAGACCTATACAGGCTGAAGACGCTGGCTAACTGCTTTGTAACAGTGATTGATGACGACAACCTTGAGTCAATCTACAATGCTGCTTATGAGTGCGCAAGGACATACTCTTATGGCGGTGGCATAGGGCTTGACATCTCTGTATTAAGGCCAAAGGATGCTGTTGTGCACAATGCCGCAGACCAAAGCACCGGAAGCGTTTCGTTCATGGAGCTTTATTCGCTGACAACAGGCTTGATAGGGCAGTCAGGCAGAAGAGGAGCATTAATGATTACAATAGATGTAAAGCATCCTGACAGCCTGAACTTCATAAATGTAAAGAAAATCCCGAACTGGGTAACCCAGCAGATTGTTGAGCAGAGTAAGGCGTCAGGCAGGTTCTCAGAATCCCAGCTCCGCGAGATAACACGCCGTGTTAGGGAAAACACCCAGGTGAGGTTTGCAAACATCAGCCTGAAGGTTTCTGACGAGTTTTTGCAGGCAGTTGAGGAGCAGAACAAATACGACGGCGAATTCCTTGTCTACGCGAAGGACAAGTCTCTCTCAACTCAAGGCATACTCCAGGGCGGAAGGGTAAATTACTCGTTCGGCATCCCGTCAAAGCAAATCCAGAAATACACATTACTGAAGAACGCTGCAACGATTTCTCAGCTGAACGCATTCCTCGCAGAGCAGATATCAAGAACTGTAACAGAAGAGGAAATCAATGACATTGCCCGAAGGGACATGTTTGGGGACTTCATAGTTTCCACGCCGGACAAGGACTTTGCGGTTAAGAGGGCAGGAGATTTCATGCTTTACTTCAACTCTCCTCAGACTGGCGAAATAAAGCACATGATTAAGGCCAGGGAGCTTTGGAACACATTCATCGCAGGCAACTACAAGACAGCAGAGCCTGGGCTGATATTCTGGACCACAATGACAAAATACTCTCCCTCAAATTATGTCGGCAGGCCGATTGCATGCACAAACCCGTGCGGAGAGGTACCTCTTGAAGACGGAGGAGCATGTAACCTTGGCTCATTAAACCTTTCAAGGTTTGTCACAGATGGCTATACGCAAAATGCAAAAATTGACTGGGTTGCAATTGAGGCAGCAGTCACAACAGTTGTGAGGTTCCTTGACAACGTTGTAACATGGAATGAGACATTAAACGCGCTTGAAAAGCAAAAGATTTCTGCCGCAAAAACAAGAAGAGTCGGCTTGGGAATAATGGGCATAGCAGACATGCTGAACCAGCTCGGGCTCGGCTATGACAGCGCAGATGGAGTGCAAATAATGGAAAGGGTCATGAACCTTATCGCGAACACAGCATACAAGGCTTCTGCGCTTCTCGCAAAGGAAAAGGGAATAAGCCCGGTTTTTGAATACGACGCATACAGCAAAGGCGCTTTCTTCCAAGAGGCACTTTCCGAAGAGACAAAAGAGGCAATAAAACAG
The DNA here is from genome assembly GCA_043807015.1 of Candidatus Woesearchaeota archaeon. Lineage (GTDB taxonomy): Archaea > Nanobdellota > Nanobdellia > Woesearchaeales > UBA10216 > JAZDGJ01. Next base: position 7,620 of record JAZDGJ010000004.1, read on the forward strand.
AACGGGCTCAGGAACATTGCCTTGCTTTCCATAGCGCCGACAGGCACAATATCCAACATTGCATTGGGATACTCCCTTGGAGAGCAGAACTTTATAGGAGTAAGCGGAGGCATAGAGCCGATATTTGCGCCTTACTACACAAGGCGCTCAGAGTCATTTGAAGGCAAGACTTTCAAAGTCTTCCACTCGACTGTTGACGCATACCTTGAACAGCACAAGCTTCAGGAAAAGGCGCAGCAGAGCAATGAGGAACAGCTCAGGACTATTATTCCTGAGCACTTCTTCAGGACTTCGCACTACATAGACCCTGAGAAAAGGGTGATGATTCAGGGAATATGCCAGCGCAACATTGACCACAGCATCTCCTCAACAGTGAACCTCCCTGAAGACATAGAGCCTGAGGTGATTTCAGAAATATATCTCCTTGCATGGAAGAACAAGCTCAAGGGAATAACAATCTACAGGGACGGCTCAAGGTTCCCGATTCTGAGCGTAGAAGGCAAGAAGACAGAGTTCCAGGACTACAAGGAGAGGACATTCTGCCTCAAGACAAAAGAGGGAGAGCAGTTCCTGAAGGGAGATGACGTAATAACCCTGCCCAACGGGAAACTGGCAACAGTCTACCACTCGTTAAAGAAAAACGTGCTTGGAAAGGCACTGTTTGAAGTAAAGGAAAATGGAGAGCCCCTCATTGAGGAGCAGAAGCCAAAGGCAGACAACGGCGGAATACAGTCTGCAAAGAAGCTAAGCAAATGCCCCTCCTGCGGGAAAATCACGCTAAAAGTTGAGGGAGGCTGCGTAAGCTGCCTAAACAAGGAGTGCGGCTACAGCCAGTGCGACCTATGACCTATCAGAGAAGATGCGACATTAGCAAGACCTGCCTACTTGACGACATAACAGCAAAGAAATGCGACTGCAGAGTTGAGTGCCTTGGAGCATATGATGAGCTTAATTCATTCCTCGGGATTGCGGCGCAGTTTGATGATAAAGATAAGATAGGGCACTACATCGCTTCAATACAAAACGACATTTTCACTGTTTGCGCAGAGATCGCAGCATTGCCCTGCAAAGGGAAAGAATATCCGAAAATTACAGCAGCCCATGTAAAAGAGATTGAAAATGCTATTGAAAGAACAAGAAGAAGAATAAAGCTAAAAGATTCTTTCGTCATACCTGGTGGGACAAAGCTTTCGGCAATGCTCGATTATGCGAGGACAATTTCGCGAAGGGCTGAAAGGGAGATGATACGGCTGAAGGAAGAAACAAAGCTCAGCGAAGACCTGCTGCGCTATGCAAACAGGATTTCGGATTTGCTTTACCATCTTGCAAGGCTTGCAAACAAAGAAGTAAAGGAGGGAACGCCCGTCTACAGGCACTTTCAATGAAATGCCCCTATTGTGGATATGAAGAAACAAAAGTGGTTGACAAGCGCGACATAGACAAGACTACAAGAAGACGCCGCGAATGCCTGAAATGCGAAAACCGCTTCACAACATATGAGAATCCAGAGCTTTCTTTTGTCATAGTGAAAAAAGACGGTAGAAGGGAGGCATTCTCAAGGGAAAAGCTCATCAGCGGAATGGTCAAGGCATGCGAAAAAAGGCCCATTGCCCATGAAAAGATTGAAGAAGCTGCAAACGAGATTGAGCAGGAACTTATGAAAAAGGAAAAAAAGGAGATTCCAAGCAGCGAAGTGGGCGAGCTTGTCATGAAAAAGCTGAAGAGCCTTGACAAAGTTGCGTATATCAGGTTTGCTTCTGTCTACAGGGAATTCACTGACCTTGAATCCTTTGACAAAGAGCTGAAAAAGCTGGGAGTGAGATGACATGATAAAGAACTACAAGCTGTTCACAACGCCAACGTGCCCTGTGTGCCCAAAAATAAAGGAGTTCATGCAGAATTTTGATCTTGAGGGGGAGCACATAAATGCGGCAACGCCCGAAGGCGCAGAGGAAGCTGCAAAATACGGCTTGAAGTCAGTTCCCGCAGTCCTTTTCTTCGACGAAAAAGCAGAGCTTTTCACAATCGCGAGAAGCATAAACGAAATAAAGAGGGCACTGCAATGAAAGTAAGAATCAAAAGGATAGACAAAACGCTGCCGCTGCCTGTCTACCAGACCAAGGGCTCTGTCGGCTTTGACATCTCTGCCAGGGAAGAGACAAAAATAAAGCCAAAGGAAATCGTGCTGATACCCGGCAACATAATCGTCGAAACGCCGCCAGGATACATGCTGCTGGTAGCGCTAAGGAGCTCCACCCCAAGAAAAAAGGGGCTGATGAAGCCGCACGGCATCGGAATCGTTGACAACGACTACTGCGGCGACGAGGATGAAGTCAAGGTGCAGGTCTACAACCCGACTGAAAAGGAAGTCACCGTGGAAAAAGGCGAGAGGATTGCCCAGGGTGTTTTTGTAAAGATAGAGAGGTTTGACTGGGAAGAGACAGACACAATGGGCAAAAGCCGAGGCGGCTTTGGAAGCACTGGCTGAGTAAGTTTTTTAAACACCCATTGTATTGATACACCTATGAAAGAGGCGATACTGCTATTAATAGTCCTGCTGCTCCCTGCAATAGCCAGTGCAGAAACCATCACGCTGTTCTCAGGAACTGTTGAGCCGTTTAATAACTATCAGACTTCAGAAAACCAGCCGCTCAATGTTAGCATATTAGAAGACCAGGCAAAAGTAGTAGTCCGCATTCCACAGCTCTCAATGACGGCTTCAAACAACTCCTGCTCGTTCAACGGCTATTTCAAGTTCTGCGCAAATGACATCTCATTCAGCCGATACAACTACTCGCTTCCAAGCAGGATGGCATACAAGGTAAGCATAACGCTGACCACAGAGCTTGGGGAGGTCATCCTTAACAGGACAATATCGCCGACAACTCTGTATGCCGGCCAGCAGGCAAATGCCACCATAGAAATCAGGAACACCGGAATGGTAGATACATACAATCTAACCTATACGGACAATCTTTCAAATCTTGTAGACGTCTTCCCCCTTGCAGTGTCTGAATGCGAGTTTGAAGGCGGCTTATTCAAATGGAGCGGAAACCTTCCTGGAGGAAGGTTTTTAAGGTGCTATGCCCTGCTGCAGGGCAGGACAGCCGGAACAGAATCGGCTGTTGCTTACCTTTATTATACGACAAGAGGCGTGCGGAAATCAGGGTCAAGCAGCATATCGATAACTGTAAAAGAAAACCCGCTCAAAATAAATTACACGGGCAATATGCTGGTGGGTGTAGGGGAAAATACCACGCTTTACTTCAATATTTCAACAACAGAAAATCTAACGCTGGGCTCCTTTTCTATAAGCATTCCCAAAAACATCTTGGTTCTCGGCAGCAGCGGAATACAGAAAGTATCCGACAAGGAATTCTTCCTTATGTCTGACTTCAGTGCAGGCGATTCAAAGGCATTTGAGCTTACTCTGAGGCCGATGGCATCAGGCGCTCTTCAGATAAAAATCAATTACAAAGTTTTCTTTGCCAACATGATTCAGTCTTATTCGGTGACTCCTGAAATTATTGGAGTAATTAGCGAGCTCCAGCCAAGCGTGCCAACCACCAGCTTTACAGAAGGGGATGCAGAGCTAAATGTGCTCATTAACAACCCAACAAACTATAGTTTCAAAAACATAACCGTGCAGGCTGGGAGCCCTGTCAGCCAGAAGGCGAGCCTCTCCGATGTGGAAGCTTACGGGCACAGGACGGTGCAGCTTCCGTTTGCTGCGGCAGAAGGCACTTCAAATTTGACGATTAAAGTCACATATTACTCTGTTTACAAGGAAAAATTTGAAAAAACACTGTATGCTGAAATAAAAGTCTCAAAGCCTGCTGAAACAACTCAAACACCCGAGCCTGAACAGCAACAGCAGGCGAACACAGAGTACCAGCCAGATTCAAGTGAAAAAAAATTCTCAACCAATGCCAAATATGTTGCCCTGGCTGCTGTAGCCTTTGTGATAGGCGCAATTGTTTTCTGGGTAATCAGGCGCAGGCATCAGGACATGCTGCTTGGCGCTTAGTGGCACAACATATCAAGCATGCCAGGCTCGCTGAGGAATGCCTCCCTTCTCAGGTCATCAATGACAAAATACACCTGCTTATCCTTTATCTTGAATTTTGACTCTACCATCTCAAAAAAATCCTCCATCTCCCTGATGTCCCTGAAAACCACGTCAAGCATGAAGTCATAGCCACCGCTGATTTTATAAACTGAATTCACGTTCGGAATCTTGAAAAGGTACTTTATCAACTCTTCCCTGTCCGCCCTGTCAACCTTCAAAGTGACGTTAGCCCTTGCATTGAAGCCGAGCTTTGCAAAGTCAACAAGTGCAGTATGCCGCTTTATTGTGCTGCCTTCATGCACCTTGAGCTTGTCATAAATTGTAGATATCGGCATATTTGCCTTCCGGCTCATCATTGTCAGGCTCATCCTGGCGTCCTGCCTCAACATGCTCATTATGAGCAGGTCCTTTTTGTTTATCATGTCCAGCCACCTCCTTTGAAAAATATATGCTTTATCCGGAAATATTACAGTATTAAGATATATAACTAATTCTTAAAATATATATAACACCTTATAAGTATATAATTGCGAAAAGTTTAAATCCTAGAACGAATTAGCCGGTGCCATGATAAGGAAAGTAATACAGCTTGCCGGCAAGACGCTTGTTGTGTCACTGCCAAGCAGGTGGGCAAGAGCCTCTGGCATAAAGAAGGGAAACGAAGTCAGGGTTGAGGAAAAGGGCGACAGCCTGCTGATTTCTTCATTAGAAGCCAAAAAATCGCTTTCCACAGAAATAGATCTTTCCGGAACAGCGCCAATGACCAAAAGGGTGCTTGGCGCAGTGTTCAAGCTCGGCTACGAGGAAGTCCTGGTGAAATTCTCAACTGCAGAAGAGCTGGCTCTGGCGCAGGAAGTCATAAGGGAGGAATTCATCGGCTTTGAGGTTGTCAAGCGCACAAAGAATTCAATTGAAATAAGAAGCGTCACAAGGCTGGATGAGGGTGAATTCGATACGATATTCAGAAGAATATTCATGGCGCTTCTTGGCATGGCAGAAGAGAGCCTGCAGGCATTGGTGAAAGGAGACACGCTGTGGCTCAACACCATTGCATTGACTGACAAGGACATCAACAAATATGCTGATTTCTGCCGCAGGCTGCTTAACCAGAAGGGGCTGAATGTATCTGACAAGCCATTGCCAACTTATTACATTGTGGAACAGCTGGAGCGCATTGGTGACTCCTACAGGGACATCTGCACAGAGGCAATATCAGGAAGAAAGCTCAGCAAGGCTGGTGAAAAGCCCTATAGCGATGTCACTGATTTCTTCAGGCAGGTCTATGAATTCTACTACAATTTCTCACTTGACAAGGTTGCCGAGATCGGGAAAAAAAGAAAGTCGCTGAAGAACAAGATAGCAGAACTCGTGGCTTCTGCGAAAAAAGACGAATTCCAGATTCTCATGCTTCTCGACAAGCTCATTGACGACATCTACGACATGAATGGAGCGATAATGGCTGCGAGGCTTTGAATTTCCGGAAGCTCCGAAAATCTTGAGCTTTTTTCCCAGCAAAGCTTATCAACACTTTCTCCGCAATAAAAGAAAAAGCTTATAAACAATGAATGACTACAATTTTGTAGTCTTGTTGGTGACGTATGCTCTTAAGGAAAATAAAAGCCACAAGACACTATAAAGAGGAACATGCGGCAGAAGTTCCTTGGCACGAGGTCGTTAATGCCATTTATGCAACTAAATGCAGGAGGAAAAGATGCGGCCTTTTTCAGATTGAGCACGAAAATTATTACATCTTATGTAGGCTTGAAAATAAGACACTTTGGGTCATAAACGCAAAGAGGAAGTAAAATGAAATGTCCCGACTGCTCAGGAAAAATGGAAGTTGTAGATGTGAAGGTAGAAGGCGCAAGAAAAAAGGCGAAGAGCTTCCAGTGCGATAAATGCGGCTATTTTGAGTTTGACCCTGTTTCCTCAAAAGAGGTAGTGGAAGAGCTCCGGAATGCCCACCTCAAGCTGAAGCAGCGCATAGTCAAGCTTTCGGCAGGCAGAGTCGGGATTTATTTCGGGAAAGACATAATAAGAAGCCTTAACCTCAAATCAGGCGAAGATGTCTATGTTTCTGTCCCTGACAAAAAGCACATAGTGCTGGAGCTTACTTAAGCCGTTCTTTCATCTATTCGCCATTAGCTAAACATTTAAAAATAAAGTCGGCTTTCCTTTTCGCATGGGTATCTTCTCAAGATTGCAAGCTAAAAGAAACGAATTTGGAGAGCAAAACATGCCAGGAGGGCTCGGATTCCACTGTTCGGCTTTTATTGCTTCCCTTCCAACACCTGAAAAGCGCCTCTCGCCACATGAAAAAGACTATGTAGCCAAAGGAGTGGCGGCAATTCTTGCAGAAACGAGCAAAGACACTCCGATGAGTATATCAAACATAGCAGATGTTTTCGACAAACGGTATTATCCCGTGCCATACTACAGTCCCCTTGCGGGGCTTTGCGCCTTTTTACCGCATGACCTGGCTTACTACGGCGCACTTCAACTAGTAAAACAAAGGGCTGCGAAGTTCTCTCAGGAGCCTGGAACTGTAAGAGTTTACTTGGCAAGAAATCATAAGGCTCAAATTTAAAAATACGTAGTGGTTCACTGCTTTATTGGGGGTGGGAAGAATGCCTGAACTAAAACACGGTCTTGAGCTTTTAGCTGAATTATCATCGGAAAAAGGAGATTTCACTTTAAATCGTAATATGCTACATGTTTCTTCTAGGATGGGCGGGCCAAAGCCAGAGTCTGATAGCGCAGATGCTTGCCAAGTAACCTATCTGCCGATGCTTTACTCTCTCGGAGGCAGTTGCCTGTGGGTATTTCCTGTGAAATCAGTTATTGAATCTTTAAGAAAAGGCCGAGTTATTCGATATGTAATCTTAAGCCTGGCGTCTGGAAATGATGAGCGCTCAATTGAAGGCATTATACGGGAAAGATTGCCAGGACTAGGCCTCCCGAGCATAACTTCGAAAAGGTATTCCTTAACAGATGGCTCAGGAGCAGAAAAAGCTTTCAATGAAACACTGGAGCAGGCAAGTAAATACGCCGATGGTGAAGAAGAGATGCCTCAGATAGTGACTGCTGGCGGGCTTTCCCAGCTGCTCGGAGGATACAGACTAAGGCCCGGCTACGTTCCGTACCATTTGCCTATAACTAACCCGTTTATCAGCAAGGCAACAGTCGGCATGCCTTTTACGCAGAGACTCAATTAAATTTATTAACTCTGCCGGCTGACTCTGCCGCATGGAAACACAAGAGAGGGCTGGCAAAATACTTGTGCTTCTGCTGAAGCACTATGCTTCGCCAAAAACAGTCTTGAACTTCAAAACGCCTTTTCAGCTTCTTGTTTCAGTGATACTTTCCGCCCAATGCACTGACAAGAGAGTCAACATAGTCACAAAAGAGCTTTTCAAAAAATACAATGCGCCGAAAGACTTTGCCGCAGCAGATGTGAAAGCGCTTGAGCAGGCAATAAGGAGCACTGGCTTCTACAGGAACAAGGCAAAGAACATAATGGGCGCTTCAAAAGCGATAATTGAGAATTTCAATGGAAAAGTTCCATCAACAATGGAAGAGCTGATTACCCTGCCCGGCGTGGCAAGGAAAACCGCCAATGTTGTTTTAAGCGCTGTCTTCGGCAAGAACGAGGGCATTGCTATTGACACTCATTGCATAAGGCTTACGCAAAGATGGAAGCTGACAAAGAACAAAGACCCTGTGAAGATAGAGCAGGACATGATGAAGATAATTCCGAGAGAATACTGGGCAAAGTTTTCCTTTGCAACAGTCCTCCACGGCAGGCAAATCTGCTTTGCAAGGAAGCCAAACTGCGCAGGCTGCTTCATCAACAGGATATGCCCGAGCGCGTTTAAAATGCGATAGTTTTAAAAGGCGCAAAAGGTTGCCTGTAATCAGAAAGCAGGCATAATATGACAATAACAAACCAATTGAACCCAATTGAAAAATTAGAATATTGGAGGGAAACGGCTAAAATACCGGATTACTCCCTTAAGGATTTGTTAGGTCTTCCGTTGCTTAAAGTAACGCCTCCGGTAGAAGAAATCACAGTGAAAAACTTAGGCAACACTATTAATTACCTTTCTCCTCAGCCCGCACTTTACAATTCCCAAAATATGCCAAAATACGATGCGCCAACGCCACTCCAATCGCTGGCAGACCACGTAAAGTCAGGCGGCTCATTTGTGTCTTCAACACTTGAGGATTTGTTCAGTCTGCCTCGGCTTGACTTGGAACAGAGGCTTACACGGGAACTGACAAAGCTTCCTGATAACTATATCCAATCTACTGACAGAGCAGCTGCTAGCGAATCAATGTTAGGCAATAATCCGAACCCCTCGGTAATTGGCAACCTCTATGCGATGAAGCCTTATGTGCTGCGATCCAGCCCATTCAGTCAAAACTAAATCGTTCTTTCAGAAATGGCAGAATCTTGTTCTTGACTATTGGCGAAAGCATTTCTTTGCTGCCTTTTCCAAACCAGACATAGCTTTCAATCTCGTTTTTTGGCACAATTTTTCCAATAAGTTTGCCAGAATAAAGTTCTATTGTAACAATATCCTTGCTTCCTGAAGCTTTATCCTCAAACTTTCCGAGAAATTTCAGCTCCTCAACACCCGCATTAAGTTCCTCTTTTATCTCCCTTTTCAGGCACTGCTCAGGTGTCTCTCCTGCCTCAATCTTTCCGCCGGGCATTATCAGCTGGAGAAGCCCTTTTTTCTTTACAAGAAGTAGCTTGTTTTCTTCAACAGCCGCAAGGCCTATTTTCCTTATCATTCCTGTTTTAAATACTTCCTGACTTCCATGGCTGCCATGCAGCCGGATGCAGCGGCAGTGACAGCCTGCCTGTAGGCATGGTCAGCAACATCTCCTGCGCCGAACAAGCCGGATATCTTTGTCATTTGGCGATTGTTCACTTTGAGGTAGCCCATCTTGCCCAGCTTCAGCATTCCCTCAAGCAGCTTGGTGTTTGGGATATGCCCTATCGCAAGGAAAACGCCGTCAAACTTGTGCTGGCTGACAGTTTTTGTCTTCACGTTCTTCAGCCTTAAGCCTGTTACTTTGGTTCCGTCGCCAAGGATTTCCTCCACAACAGAATCCCAGATTGTGCTTATTTTACTGCAGTTCGCAACGCGGTGCTGCATTATTTTGCTTGCCCTGAATTTGTTCCTTCTGTGTATGATGGTGACATTCTTTGCAAACTTTGAGATAAAAAGCGCCTCTTCGCAGGCGCTGTCTCCGCCGCCTATTACTGCAACGTCCTTGCCCTGGAAGAAATAAGCATCGCATGTTGCGCAGGTGCTTACCCCCTTAGCCCAGTACTTTTTCTCTGATTCAAGACCAAGCCTTCGTGCAGAAGAGCCTGTTGCAAATATGACTGCCTTTGCCTCAACCTTTTCGTCATCATAAGTTATCACAAAATGGTCATCAACCCTTTCAATCTTGGATGCAGTAGCATCCTTAATCCTTGCGCCGAATTTTTCAGCCTGCTTTCTCATCCTTTCGGTAAGCTCAAGCCCGCCAACGCCGTCAGGAAATCCTGGGAAGTTTTCAACCGTTGTAGTTGTGCTAATCCAGCCGCCGGGCATTGGTCCTGCAAGCACTAAAGGCGCCAGGCTAGCCCTTCCGCTGTAAATTGCTGCAGACAAGCCTGCAATTCCCCCTCCCAAAATCACAACGTTTTCCATTACAGACCGAGCCTTGCGGCTTTTTCCTCTTCCCTTATGGTTTCAGACCTTAGCCTTCCAAGTTTATAATCCTTGAGGTCAATGAACTTCATGTATTTTGCCAGAGCCGGATGGACTTTTTCTATCTTTCGGTAGATGTCCTGCGCGAGCTTCCTGTAGTTCTGGTGCCCATGGGGTGTGCTCCTAAGCTCGCAAAGGTGGAATGCCTCCCTTAAATTGAGTTTTATATACCAGCGCAGATTGTATGCGAAAGGAACGACATACTGCGCCTCAAGCGGAAATTCAGGGCTTATCTTCTCATATGCTTCCTTTGCCTGCTTCATGCAGTCATCAAATTCTTTTTTAAATCCTGCTGCAACCAATTCTTCAGGAGTGTTGTAGCCATGGCTTGTGCTCAAGAGCTGCCTTTCCTGGGAGAGAATCCTGTGACGCTGAATGTCGCGGTAAATTCCAAAGTCAGCAAGAATGTCAAAGCTATAATATATGTGCTCCAATGCCCTTCCAGTCTTGTCTCTCCTTGTTCTGCGGTCGCCTATGTAATCAGCAACTATGGCAAAGCGCTCGTTTGCATCCATATCATCAACTGCCTCGATAAGCTTCTGAAGGGGAAGGTTTGAATACGGGTACAGCATCTTGGCAATCATTTCGCTTTCAGCATCTTTGTCATAGCTTACCAGAGTGACGCCTTCTTTTGGCTCAGATGAGCCTTTCAGAGCCATTTTTGCCACGGCATTGTAGTTTTCAATTAGATAATCATCCTTCACAGCCCTTCTGACAAATGACGGAATCAATGTGTCAAGCTCGTTGTGCATCTTTGTGCCAATGTCCTGGAATTCTGCCAAGGGCGAGGAGTGCAGCTTTGTAAGCAAGCCCTGGAAAAACCTTCCGTTGCCAAACAAGCCAAGGTTTGTCAATGTGCTTGCTGGCAAAAATCCCCTCAAGACATCGCAGGCTTTTGCCCTGACGCTTGCATTGTAAGCAGAAACTGCCCTTTTCTTCTGGGCCTCATCTTTTATGCTGGCAAAAGGCACTTCTTCCTTCTTGTTTATGTCAAAGAACATGAACTGGTCAATCGGCATGTTCTCTTCCACATAGGCAGTCATCGGCTGGCTGAATTTTGTGTATGTGTCAAAAAGCATGTTGCAAGTGTCAATGTAAAACTTTTTGTGCCTTGATTTCATCAGCGCAGGCTCCCTGTAGAACAAGTATTCGCCATCTACCTTTTCTGTAAACCAGATGTATCTTGTAGATTTCTCAAGCGGCGAGCCTCCAATCCTGCAGTCTTCAAGCTGCTTTGTAGCAATATTTGAAACAAACTCGCATGCCACATGCGCCCCTCCCAGTTCTCCAACAGAGTCGTCGCCAAAGCCTTCAAGAATCCTGTCATAGAAATCCTGGGCTTTTTTCACAGCGCTCTTCAGGTCAACTGTGCCAGAGTTTGGAGGCACAATCTCTGAAAAGCCTGTCTCTGGCTTTCCAATGAACTCATCAAGCAGAAGCCTTCTCAGGCTCTTGGTGGAGCGGCTATACCTTGAAAACAAGGCTCCCTTAATTACCTCCGGAAGGTTCCTAAGGACAAATATGTTGTTTTCAGTGCTTGAAACAAAAGGTGCCAATACCTTCTTCTCTTCTTCAGTAAAAGTCTCCCCCATGTAAGCTTGGCAGGAAAGCTTTTGGTTTAAATATTTTGCCACAGAAAAATAGAAAAACTTAAATACTTCCAGTATAGGAAATAGTATACTGGTATGATGTTTAAAGAGGTGCGAGCATGAAAAAAAGGCAATATAAGCAATATAACAAAGCGCATGCTGTTCTTTTGGGAGCGGCTATTATCCTAATGACAATTATTTCTGCCACGCTTGTGGTAGCTGCGGCAAAGGCAAGAACTTCGTGCAGCGACACTGATGGCGGGATCATACCAACCATTAAAGGCACGACCTCAGGATATTTGCAGGGCAAGGCATACAGCCACACAGACTTATGCGTTGACAGCTCAAATATCA
>JAZDGJ010000005.1:0-37413 GCA_043807015.1 Candidatus Woesearchaeota archaeon
CCTTCGAGCGGGTCTGACCTTCTTTTGAGGTCAAGGACTCTGCGGATGTACTTTGAATCATGCCATCTAAACCGGTGCCGCCTTTTGGCAAGCATCTTTCCTGCGTTTATTCCCCGTGCCTTGTGTGACATTTTTATCCTACCCTTAACTTTTTGTCGCCGAAATACCTTCTGACTATGCTCTCATAATTTTCAAGGTTTTGTGAGTTCCTTCCGATTAGAAGGCTTTTGGTCCTTGTGTCGTTGGAGCTCAGCAGGATTGTGCCATCCTCTTCCGAAACGTCTGCCCTGAGAGGGCTTATGAGATTTTTTACGAACTCTGTTGCAAGCGGATTAAACTCCACTATTTTAATTTTTCTGTTTAATGCCTGTTCAAGGCGCTTGACGTTTGAGCCCTGCCTACCTATTGCCCTGCCCATGTTTCCAGAGTCCACAACAAATATCAGCTGCTGCCCTTCAATGCAGTCCCTCACCCCAGTATGGGTCATTGACTCGAAGAATGTTATGAAACCCATAACATCCTGGTTGTAGATTATCTTTTGCATGATGATTCACTGCCTGAGCAGGCCTGCTATTGAAACAGAGAACTGCTTCTTGCAGATTACGCCGAGCTCCTCGTTCGGAATCTCAAGCTGCACTGCCTTGCAGTTTCCGCTGGCTGAATAAAATTCAACGTCCTTTTTGATGTTTTCAGGGCAGTTGTTTGTTACAAAAACCTTGTCGAGCTTTCCAAGCTTAAGGTTCTTGAATGTCAGCTTTGTGCCCAGCACCAGCTTTTTATCGCTTAGGTGCTTCTTTATCTCTGCAATTACGTCTTCTGCCAAATCATTTCACCTTTGTTATCAAGTTGATGAGCCCGGTTCCCACAGGTATTGGCTGGTTGAGCATTACGTTCTCAACCACTGATTTCAGCAGGTCAGTTTCCCCTTCGAGCCCTGCGTTTATTATGTGTTTTATTGGCGTTTCAAATGACGCCCTTGCGAGGACGCTTGATTTCTCGCCGACTACGCCGTATCTTGTGATTCCCTTTACTGTGCCTGAGGCGCACATTACATCAGCGACAAGCATAAGGTGCCTTATGTCAACATTCAGGCCCTGGTTTTCTATGACCTTGAATACCTCATCTATGATTGCCTGCCTTGCAGCCTCTATGCCAAGCACTCCCTCAATTTCAAATATGTCGTTGGTTGTTGTCTTGTCCGGCTCAACCACATCCAGCTGGAGCACTTTCTTGAGGTTTGAGCCTGCGGTGATTATTACGAATTCATCTCCCTTCTTCACAGGCAATACCTGGCTTATTCCCTTTACGCCCTTGATGTATGTTTCCTTGAGCTTTTCTTTTATCCTGTAAATCTCATTGAAGGCGTTGTCTTTTCCCCTCATCTTTGCTGAAAGGATGCCCCCTTCCTTTACGTCAATCTGGGTGCCTTTGCTCTCTCCCTTGAGGGCTTTGAGCAGCCCTGATTCAGTCATTCCAATGTCCTGGAGCTTTGGCGCACTGAGCTTTATCTCAATCTTCATCTCGGTGAGATTAATGGCAAACTCGGTTGCAACGTCCTTCAGCTTTGTTTCCTTTATTGAAAGTGCAATCTTCTTTAGGTCCTTGCCCTGGGAGTATGGCTTTTTGAGGTGTATCTCCATCATCGGTGTGGTGATTGCTTTTCTCCCGTCAAGTATCTCTATGATTCTTGGCAGCCCCATTGTGATGTTCATCTCTGCCACACCTGCGAAGTGGAATGTGTTCAGGGTCATCTGCGTTCCTGGCTCGCCTATGGATTCTGCTGAAACTACGCCTACGCATTCTCCTGGGCTTACCTGCATTTTTTTGTATTCATCTGCAGCCCTTTCAAGTATTGTTTTTGCCTTTGATTCTGAAATCTTCTCAGGCATGAGCATGTCTATCTTTTCAAGCAGGGCTTCTGGCAGTTTGCCTTCGTAGTCTTTCATGATTGCTCTCATTTTCCAGCCACCTCTGCTATTATCCTGCTCACGTTTATTGTGCCGCCTTCTGATTTTGAAACGTCAATTCCGTCTTCGCCGTAGATGAACTGCACTATCCTTCCTGAGGCATCCCTCACAGAGCCGTCGTATTCTACTCTGAGGTCCTGCATTGCGTTTGCAAGCCTTCTGTAGAGGTATCCTGATTTGGGCGTCCTGAGCGCTGTATCCATCAGTGAGTCCCTTCCTACCATTGACTGGAAGAAGAACTCGCTTGGCGTCAAGCCGTCCTTGAAGCTTCTCTTTACAAAGCCTCTTGCTTCTGGCTTTAAGTCTCCGGGCTTGAAGCATGACATTGTCCTTTCGTTGAAGCCTTTCTCGATTCTTTTTCCTCTTAATGCCTGCTGTCCTACGCAGGCTGCCATCTGGGCGAGATTAAGTAGCGTGCCCCTAGCGCCGGAAACTGCCATTATGATTGTGTGGGAGTTTTTGTCTGCGTTTTCTGCCACCAGTGTTCCTGTCTCGTTTCTTGCCTTGTTCAGCAGCTCAAGTATCTTAATCTCAAGCGTTTCCCTGACTGTTTTTCCAGGGAATGGCTCGAGCAGCCCGTCCTTGTACTGCTTTATAAGCTCGTCAACATGGTCATAGGCGTTCTCAAAGAGCAGCCTTATTTTTTCCCTTGCCTCTTCCGGTAGGTCTGTGTCAGAGATTGTTATGGTAAAGCCGCGCCTGTCCTGCACCGCAATGCCCAGCCTGAAAATTTTGCCTAGGAAGTCTGTTGCAAAGTCCTCGCCGTACATCTTGTGTATTGTCCTCAAGAGAAGCCCGGCGCCTTCGCCGAGGTTGTTCTTGTCCATTACGCCTGAAATGAGCTTTCCGTCCTGTATCAAGAGGTCTGGCTCTTCTGGCGAGCGCGACTTGCCCTTGAACTGGAAGTCATCAGGCAAAAGCACGCTGAAAATATCTTTGCCGCTTACGGTTTCTTTTCTTCCGAGCTTTGAAATGTCTGTTACGCCGATTGAGCTTAATATGTCAACTGCCTCCTCTCTGCTGAGGGTGTAGTCTTTTCTTGTAAGAAGGTAGTTGCCTGAGATTGCGTCCTGTATGCAGCCAATGGTTGACAAGCCGTATCTTGGGCTTATCAGCTGTGTCTGGACCATCATCAATGTCTCAGCTTCTGCTCTCGCTTCTTCTGTCTGGGGTATGTGGAGGTTCATTTCGTCGCCGTCAAAGTCTGCGTTGTATGGGAAGCAGACTGCAGGATTGAGCCTTAAGGTCTCGCATGGCAGCACTTTTATGCGGTGGCACATCATGCTCATCCTGTGCAGTGATGGCTGCCTGTTGAACAGTGCTATGTCCCCATCCATCAGGTGCCTTTCAACAATATAGCCTGGCTGCACCTCTTCGTATGCTGCCTCAAGGGTGTCGTCTGTTAATTTCTTTTTCTTGCCGTCAGGCCTGATTATGTAGTTTGACCCTGGATAATTTTTTGGCCCTCTCTTCACGAATTCCTTGAGGTATGCCATGTTCCATTCTGTCACTCTTTCAGGAACTGTCAGCTTGAGCGCCATCACAAATGGCACGCCGACTTCATTAAGGTTCAGTGCGGGGTCAGGGCTTATCACTGACCTTGCTGAGAAGTTTGTCCTCTTGCCTGCGAGGTTGTGCCTTATTCTTCCTTCCTTGCTCTTGATTCTTTCGGATATTGTCTTCAGTGGCTGGCCTGACCTGTGCCTTG
Organism: Candidatus Woesearchaeota archaeon; assembly: GCA_043807015.1. GTDB lineage: Archaea > Nanobdellota > Nanobdellia > Woesearchaeales > UBA10216 > JAZDGJ01. The sequence goes on from JAZDGJ010000005.1 coordinate 3,676, forward strand.
CTGGAGGCAGCTGAGCCACATCATTGTCAAAGAATGTTGTTATGTGGTATTGAAGCAGGTCCCAAAGGTCCTCAACGATTATTTCAGGCGCTCCTGCGTTGATGTTTTCAAAAAGCCTCTGGTTGATTCTTATGATGTCGCCAAGCTTGTGCGTAAGGTCGTCTTCTGAGCGCTCCCCTGTCTCCAGCGTTATTGAAGGCCTCATTGTTACAGGAGGAATTGGCAGGACTGTGAGCACGAGCCATTCTGGCCTTACTGCTATTATATTTAATCCGAATAGTGCTGCGTCATCGTCAGTTATTTTTTCAAGCCTTGTCCTAATCTCAATCGGTGAGATGCGCTTGTCTTCCTCAAGGAAAGTGGTTGGCTTTTCAAGCGAGATTTTGTATTGCTTTGCCTTGCAGTGGGGGCACTTGTTGCCTTTTTTCATTGCAACAAGCTCCTTGATTTTCCTTCTTACAAGTTCATAGCCTTTCAGCCTTCCAATCTTGTTGAATTTTTCCCTGTGACCAGCGAGCTTTTCATCAGGAATGAGGATTTTGCTGCACTCGCGGCAGGTGTTCCTCAAAAGCGTAAGCACCACAGGCACAAAGTTGATGTGTATTATCGGCCTTGCAAGGGCTATATAGCCGAAGTGCCCGACGCACTCCTTGAGCTTTGAGCCGCAGGTTTTGCACCTCAAGCCAGGGTCTATGACCCCAAGCCTGACATCCATCAGGCCGCCGTCTACAGGATAGCCCTCCTTGTCATAAAGCTCTGGCGTCACTATCTTGGCTGACGCCATTTTCTTTATCATCTTCGGGCTTAATACGCCAAACATGATGCTGTTGACTTTCTTTTGCACATATTCTGTTTCTTCCATTTTAGTATTTGCCTTTCAGGTTTAGTTTTGGGTAAATGCAAAGGCTCTTGAACTCGTCCAGTATCAGCTTGAATGCGTAGCTCACTTCAATGAAGCTTACCTCTGACTCGCCGCATGCTGTGCAGTAGCCTTTCTTCTTGTACTCGTCGTAGACTGCGACCAGGCCGCATTCCTCGCATACAGGTATTTTTGTCTTGTCAGAGTCAAACCTCTCCTTGAGCAGCAATGAAGCTCCGTGAGCGACAAATGTGTCTTTTTCCATCTCTCCCAGCCTTAAGCCGCCTTCTTTCGCTCGTCCTTCAGTTGGCTGCCTTGTGAGCAGTTGTATTGGCCCTCTTGCTCTGGAGTGGAGCTTGTTGTCAACCATGTGCTTCAATCTGAGGTAATACATGTTGCCAATGTAAATCCTGACCTTGAACTGCTCTCCTGTTTCGCCGCTGTACAAAGTTTCAACGCCATTGTCGCTGAATCCCAGGGTGAGAAGCTCTGCCCTTAGCTTGTCCTCGTGCTCTGAGTCAAAGACTGTGCCGTCAACATACCTTCCTGCAAGGGCTCCTGTCTTTCCTGCAATCAGCTCAATTATGTGAGCCATTGTCATTCTTGTCGGGATGCTCTGTGGGCTGAAAAGTATATCAGGCACTATTCCTGATGCTGAGAATGGCATATCTGCATGGGGCACTATCAGCCCAACAACGCCTTTCTGGCCGTGCCTTGATGTGAATTTGTCGCCTATCTCTGGAATTCTTTGGTCTCTTATCTTTACCTGGATGAGCTTGTTGCCCTCTCCGTTTTCAGTGATTATTACAGCATCTACTATTCCGCGTTCTCCGTGCTTCATGGTTACTGAGCTTTCCCTTCTTGTCTCAGGGCTTAAGCTGTATTCGTCCATGCTGCTCAGGAACCTTGGGGGAGAAGTCTTGCCTATTATTACGTCTCCTTCAGCAACTTCTGCCTCTGGATAGATTAAGCCGTCTCCTTCGAGATAGCGGTAATCGCGCTCGCTTTTGTAGCCCTTGACATCTTTTTCAGGGATTGCAATTTCGTCAACAAGTCCTCCAGAATACCTGAGCTCTTCAGCCAGCATTGGCCTGTAGTATGTTCCTCTTCCAAATCCCCTGTCTATTGAGCCCTTGTTTATTATGATGGCATCTTCCATGTTGTAGCCCTTGAAGCTCATTACTGCGACGACAATGTTCTGTCCCGATGGATGGGCAGCGTATTCTGACAGGTCATGGGTGATTGATTTCACGATTGGCACCTGGGGATAGTGCAGTAGGTTTACATCCATATCCATCCTTATCATGTAGTTGGCGGCATAGAATCCAATTGCCTGCTTCTGGTTCTTTGAGCCTGTGTTTACTTTCTGCGCTGAGTTGTAGTTTGCGTAAGGGACAAGCGATGTGCACAAGCCGAACATTGCCAAAGGCGTTATTTCAAGATGAGTGTGCTCGGGAGTTACCTCTTCAGGGTAGAAAGCAACGTACGAGCTTTCCTCCTCCATTGCGTCAAGATAGTCAATTATGCCTTCCTTTACAAGCTCTGACCATTTGAGCTCGCCCTTCTCAACCTTTTCAATATGCTCGTCTGTCAAAAGCGGTTTTCCGTTCTTTACAACTATGAGCGGCCTTCTCAGCCTGCCCCTTCCAGCCTCAACGTGAACCTCGTCGCTCACCTTGTCGTAGTGGACATTTACGTTTTCTGAAAGCCCCTTGTTGTGCCTTGTTTCTTTCATCTTGTCTGCAAAGTCCGCGGGGTTCTCAACTGTTCCTGCATATTTTCCGCTGAGGTAAACGTCAGTCATTTTGCCACCGTTTTAAGCCCGAGGTTTTTCATAACTGCCATGACTTCTTCGTCAGGAGTTGTAAGGGATGTTGATGCCAATAGCGCGAGATTCTTTTTCAGTCCGATGTTTGTTCCTTCAGGAGTCTCTATCGGGCAAAGCCTTCCGATATGCGTGCAGTGCAGCTCCCTCGCTTCAAAGTTTTCCTGCGTTGCAGACAACGGGCTTACAACCCTTTGAAGATGGGACATCATTTCAAGGAAGTTCAGCCTTTGTATTCTCTGGCTCACTCCCTTTCTTCCGCCAACCCAGGCGCCTGTAGCCATTGAGCTGTAAATCCTTGACGTCAGCAGTTTCTCGCGGATTATGACTTTAAGCGTCGGGAATTTTCCTCTTTTGACAATTCTCTGGAAGTTGTAGAGCAAATCTCCGATAAGGACTTTCAGGTTTACAGTGACAAGGTCTGCAAGCAAATCCCCGGAAAGCTTGAGGCGCTTATTTTTGTAATGGTCCTTGTCATCAACTCTTATCTCGCCCTTTATTGCCATCACCTGCTTCTTTATCATTTTGCAGATGTTGTATGCCTTCAGGATCCTCTCCTTCTGCGTTGTGCCCAAGTGAGGCAAAAGGTATTTGTCGAGAATCTCGTAGATTCTCTCAAGCCTTATCTCCTTTGACTGGGTTATGCCAACGCGCTTTGCAATGTAGTCTGCTGCATCATCTGTTGTCTTTATTTCTGCTGATTCCAGCAGGTTTACGGCAACTTCGTCAAACTGCCTTTCTGCGCAGACAAAGCGCATTATGTCCTCGTCCTTTGTAAGCCCGAGGGCTTTTATGACCGTAATTACAGGGACTCTCTTTACCCTTGTGAAGCTAAGGTAGAATATGCCGTCCTTCATCCTCTCTATGCTGTGGGGTATCTTGTAGCTTCCGTGCTCAGAGAACATCTTGGCGACATAGCTGCTTGGTCCAGTGCTGTCTTTTTCCACCAGCACATGGTTGGAAGCCAAGTCCTCAATCTTGACTATTGCCTTTTCTGTCCCGTTGATAATGAAGTATCCTCCAGGGTCATCAGGGTCTTCGCCGTGCTGTATCAGCTCTTCCCTGCTTAAGTTGCAGAGATGGCACTGCTTTGACCTCAGCATTATCGGGAGATTTCCTATCTGCGACTCGAATGATTCGCGCTGTGCGCCGTTGATGTGGGCGCTCACCGTTATGAATATTGGCGCAGAATATGTCAGCTTTCTAAGCCGGGCTTCCATCGGATAAATCTTTCTCTTTGAGCCGTCTGCCTCTGTTATTTCAGGCTTTGTGACCCTTATGTTGTCAAACCTTATCTTGAACTCGTCAACATTGGGAGGAATGATTGTCGGCTCAATCTCGCGGTTTTCCGCAATTATCTTGTGTATCTCGTGGTCAATGAAATAATTAAATGACTCTATGTCTGATTTCACGAGCGACTGCTCCTTGAAGAAGCTTTTCAGAAGCGCTGAGGAATACCTATGCATTCATTACCACCCTGTAGAACACTGAAGTTTTTGCAGTAGCGCTCTTTCGGAATATCTTAATTATGTCGCCCTGCTTTACGTCAAGCTCCTCTATTGCAGGGTCAGTTTTCAGAATTATTGGAAGCTCTTCCCCATTTATCTTGTATCTCTTGAAAAGCTCCCCCTTCTCCTTTTCACTGATTTTTGAGTGCTTAGGCACAAGCACGTGCTTTTTTACGTCTATTGCGCTCATTTTGTTACCTTAAAAACGGGCCGGACGGGACTTTCGCTCCAGCAACGTCATCGTTTGCGCCCGAAGGGCGCCATTGCAGTGAAACACTGCAGCTCCGTCGTTCCATGGGGCTTCCGAAGGAATGTCCCATATTGCACAAGGGAGCCGGACTTTGCCGGCATTTCGAACCCGCGACAACCAGATTAAAAGTCTGGTGCGCTACCAGGCTGCGCCACCGGCCCAGGTTGAATATATACGCCCTGGCCGGGACTTTCAGACCGAAACATCATCTTCAGCTCTCAACCCGATGCTGCGGCATTCGAACCCGGGTCGAAGCCTTACTGTGTGGAAAACCCATTCGACAGGGCTTCATGATAGGCCAGCTACACTACCAGGGCATTTCAGCTAAATAGCTCTATCCATCTTTCTTTTTGTTCAAAAAGCCCTATTTGGCCTTGAAATAGTCATAGAAAGATTGGGGAGCCAACTCAGCCATATCAATCAGGGATAAGCCACTCATTTATAAATCTATCGGATTTCCTATTACTACGCAGGGATTGCTCCTAATAAGTAAATATTTATACAAATCAAGTATGGTCAGAGTTATTGAGGCATATGCTCTTAACCAGTTTCGCCCTTGCGTGCAAGCATCAGAGCGACGTGGCGCTCTGAGTGCGCTCAAAGACCGTATGTCTTTGACGGGTGACACTTTTCCCGCCACAAAGATAAGGCGGGAAAAGGTCAGTAAATTGTCGAGCTCTGCAATCTGCTCGACAATTTAGTCGCACTATGTGCGACCGAAACTGGTTCAAAATGCTTTTTCAATGGAGTAACCTGATTCATATGATGCTTGTTGATGTGCATTGCCACCTTGAACTGTTCGGTCCTGAAGCAGAATCAGTCGTGAAAATGGCAATGGGAGCAGGTGTAAAAGCCATAATAACCGCCGGAATTTCCCCTGAATCCAACAGGAAGGCACTTGGGTTTGCAAGGCAGTTTCCGGTTGTAAAGGCTGCTCTTGGAATTTACCCCATAAATGAGCTTTCTGGCGCCGCCATTGAGGAAGAGCTGAAGTTCATAGAGGCGAACAAGAAATTGATTTCTGCAGTAGGCGAGATTGGGCTTGACGGCAAGGAGGGAAAGTCAGAGCTGCAGAAGCCCCTGTTTGAAAAGTTGCTTTCCCTTGCCCAGAGAATTGGAAAGCCCGCAATAGTCCACTCAAGGCAAGCAGAAAGCGATGTCCTTGAAATAATTTCAAAGCACAAGTGCAACGTCGTGCTGCATGCCTTTCACGGCAGCATTTCTTTAGTGAAAAAGGCAGTTGAGATGGGCTGTTATTTTTCCATTCCTGCAAATGTCGTCAGGAGCGACCATTTCCAGCGTCTTGTAAAGGAAGTTCCGCTTTCACAGCTTCTCACAGAGACTGACGCGCCGTTCCTTGCGCCAGAGAGGGAAAACAGGAGCGAGCCGTCCATGGTTGCTTTGTCTGTGGTGAAGATTGCAGAGCTTAAGGGGCTTTCTGCAGATGATGCTGCAAATATCATATTCTCTAATTATCAGCGGTTGTTCTCCAGATAAAACGAAATATTTATAAACTAATTTTGGCAGGGGAAGATTTAATGGCAGAACCATCTACATTCAGAGGCACTTTGGACTTCTTTAGCCGGCTTGGGATATATGATGTCGTGCTTCCTTTCCTGCTTGTCTTCACAATAGTTTTTGCCATTCTTGAGAAGACAAAGGTGTTTGGCTATGACAAGGTTGGCGAAGTGGAAGTTACAAAGAAGAACCTCAACGCAATAACCGCCTTTGTAATTGCATTTTTCACAATCGCCTCCTCAAGGCTTGTGGAGACAATAACAAGCATTTCATCAAATGTGGTGCTTCTCCTCCTGATTTCAATCTTCTTCCTTATGCTTGTCGGCTCATTTTACCAGCAGACAGACAAGGGGTTTTTCCTGGAAGGCGGCTGGAGAAACTTTTTCGTTATCCTGATGTTTCTGGGTCTTGTGCTCATATTCCTCAATGCCCTTAAGGTTGGGGAAAAGACGTTGCTTATGTGGATTATCGACAATCTGGCAGACACAATGACTTCGACTGGAGTTGCTGCAGTAGTCCTGTTCGCTATCGTGGTTGGGCTTCTGTTTTTTATTACGTGGAGCCCGAAACCAACAAAATCATAATCAAGTGAGGTGAAACTAAATGGCATTACAAGGTTTTTCGGAGTTGTTTTTGTGGATGGAGAGTTATAATATGTTGGATGCGTTGCTCCCCTTCCTGCTGATTTTTACTTTGGTGTACGCAACGTTCCAGAAGACGAAAATTATTGGCACAGGAGAAAAAAAGTATAATGTTATTGTTGCTTTTATCCTGGCATTTATCGCTGTGCTCCCCCACATTACAGGCACATACCCCGCACATGCAGACATTGTCAATATAATCAACGGGGCTCTGCCCAACATATCGCTGTTGATAATCGTGCTTATATCCTTCCTGCTGCTGATTGGCGTGTTCGCGCCAGCTAGCGCTGTAGGCGGGGCAATGGGCGGATTTTTCGTCCTTATAAGCATTATTGCAGTGATATTCTTTTTCGGGCAGGCGGCAGGCATCTGGCCAAGCATCAACTCGCCAACATTCAGCTTCCTCAATGACTCAGACACGCAAGCTGTGATAATCATACTTGTGGTGTTCGGCTTTGTGCTGTGGTTCATAACCAGAGATGAAGGCGGAACCAACGTTGGCGGCGGAGTAAGCAAGTTCCTCAACTCTTTGAGGGACTCCATAACGCCAAAGTGAATGAGTAATGGCGACAATACTGGATACAGTGCTGCTGGATAAGTTTTCCATTATTTTCACTTGGATACTTATCTTTGCAGTGGTTTTCGCAATTTCAGAAGCGACAAAGCTTATCCAGAACAAGGTCCTTACCTCCATAATTGCATTTTGCATGGCAACGCTTGCGGTTCTTACGCCCTCATTGCCAAAAATATTGAGCACATTCGCGCCGTGGGTTGTCGTAATAGCAATATTCTTTCTTTTTCTGCTTATGCTGGGAAATTTCTTGGGGCTGCCAACACAGCAGATTATATACCAGCTGGGCGGTCGCGGCGCGTTATGGTGGATAATGACTCCGCTCATCATAGCCCTGATATTCTCCCTCAGCAATGTTTTTGGGCAGAAGCTGCTTGAGGAGAGGACAACTCCGGATGAAGGAGCAACTGCCAGCGCCACCGGCGTTGACGACGGAAGCGTTGCTTCCTCAAGCCATAAGGAAACGGTAGTATTCACGCTGACAAACCCAAAAGTCCTTGGAGTGATATTCCTGCTGCTTATAGCGATATTTTCAATATTGTTCCTGACAGGAACCCCGGGGATCCCATACCCGAAATTTTAGACATCAGAATTCCACCATTCTGTGAATGGTGGAAAGTGGGTGGAATTCTGACTGTGCTCAAAAACCACCTTGCTGCGTAATTCTAGGCAACATGCCACCAGTCTTTGACTGGTGGTTTTTGACAAATCACTTTTTCTGGGCTTTGCTCTCGACATTTCTTGTTATTCTTGAAAGCTCGTTGACATTGCTTGTCAGGGTGGGCAGGACTTTGGTGAATACCTGCTCCATTGCCTTCAGGGTTGTGCCAACTTCGCCGATGTTGTCGTCATACTTTTCAAGCTTGTCCATAAGGCTCTTGTTTATCCCCTCAAAGTCCTTCCTCAACGCGTCATATTCCTTCTCAATGTCAACTATCCTCTGCTCCACAGACTCCTTCCACTTGACTATCTTTGTGACATTCTTTACGAGCTCTTCCCATTTCTCCTCAATTATAGCCTCGGCTATTTCCTCAATTTTTTCATCAGCCGCGCTGCCTGAGCTTGCGCGTGAAGGTCCCGTAGGGTAATCTCCAGGGTATTTCAGCTCAGGACCTTTGGAAAGCGGCATATCCATCTCTGCCTCCTCGTCTTCAAGGTGCGGAAGGTCAACCGGCGCTGCTGAAAGCATGTCCGCCTGGTTCATCGCGTCAAATATCTGCTGCGTCTTATAGCCTGAGCGCTGCAAAGACTGCACTATCTGGTTGTTGGACAGCCCCTGCTGCCTCAGCTTGACAACCTGGTCAGTGGGCGTAGCCTCAGTGGGCTCTGGTGCTAAATTGTCTTTTTTGTTTGGTTTGCCAAAAATTGCCATGTTCGTTCCAGAAGCATTTTTGTTTTTAAACCTTTTGTTTTCGTCCCGAACTAATAACTAGGGACAGAGCGTTTACTTGGTTTCTGATGCCTCTTTTTCATCGTTTACCTGCTTAACTATCTTTTGCACTAATGACTGCGCCACGTGCTGCTGGAGCTCTGAAACCTTGTCCTCCACAATCTCCCTAACGATTTTTTCCATCTCCTCCTGTGTGACGAATTTCAGCGGGTCAAGGAAGTCGGTGTATTTTTTTATGATCTCAACGTCCTCGATTTTTGCGCTCTGCTTCAGCTCGTCAACCATCATCCTGATTTTGTCCTTGACGTCCTCAACAGCTGTCTTCAGCTCAAGGAGTTCAGCGCCAAGCGTTTTAAGCTCTGAGGAAAGCCTTCTGTCCGTAGCAAGCATATTCTGCTCAAAAACACCCATCCTGCGGTCCAGCCCGGAATAGCGCTCCTCAAGTGTCCTGAGCCTTCTCATTATCTCTTCAGTATAATCCTGCTGCGCGTTATCCGTGGGAGGAGCTGGCTTTCTTGAGAAAATCGCCGAGCGCTGCATCTGCGGCATCTGCTGACCCGGCTGCATTGGCGGCATCTGCTGCATTGGCCGCATAGGCATTTCATTCATAGCTTTTTCCTTTGCAAAAACAAGTATATAAAACTATTTAAAAATACCACCTAGGAGGCACGACTCAATTTAGACGGGCATATTCGTGGTTTTTACAGAAGGTTTAAAAGCAATATTGGGTTATCACGACAGATTGTAGACCTATGGGATATACTCGATTTTGGAAGGGGAATTTACTGATTGGCATCTTATTTAGCCTGATGTTGTTATTTTCCGCAATTGCTCATGGCGAAGCAGGCGCAGGCGGTGGAGGCGGGGGTGGTGGAGGCGGCAATTGTACTATCCCAACTGATGGGATGATTATTACTGAAAATACAACTTTCTGCTTAGGAACTTATGATTTACCAAATGGAATTGAAATTGGCGCAGATGATATTGTTTTGGATTGTGATAGTGCACTTTTAAACGGGGAAGCTTCAGGAAACGGAATACTATTAGACAATGTAAAAAATGCGATAATAAAGAATTGCAATATAAATAATTACACATATGGTTTTAATCTGAATTTTTCAAATCAGAATGTTCTCATAAATAACACAGCAGCTTTCAGTAACAGATCCGGATACTATCTCTATTCATCCAACAAAAATCAATTAATAGACAACCAGGCCCAATATATAGGTGATGAACAAACTCCCTGGGATAATGGTTTTTGGTTGATCCTGTCAACCAACAATTTACTAAAGAACAATTACGCAAAAAATTCTACAGGAGATGGTTTTAGGCTTCATACGGCCAGTGATTATAATATTCTGATTTATAATAAAGCAGTCAATAATTCAATAGCAGGATTCTATTCTTATAATACTTCTCAAAATAATCTTTCTAATAACAATGCCACGTTTAATGGTTTTGGTTTTGAGATCCATAATTCAAGTAATTTTACTTTGAAATATAACGATGTCCAGCATAATTCCGGTTACGGTTTTTGGATTGGTTACGGCGGGAATCATACAATGAACTATAATATAATTTACGATAACGGCATGAACAGCGGCATAGATCTTACTTATTATGGTTCAACAATTCTAAACGCAGAATATAATTATTGGGGCTCTACTAACATCACAAAGATTCAAAATAGAATCAACGATTATTCTGATGAACTCAGCAGGGGTATTGTGGACTTCTGCCCTTACTTAGATGCTCCTTGGCCTGATGGGAAAGATGTTAATTGCGATATAGATATAACCCCTCCGAGCATAACAATCCTGACGCCAGCTAATGAAGCCTTCATTTCAGGCAATTCAGTGTGGTTTAATCTTACTACAGACGAAGCTGCCAATTGCACATACAACTTGAGACTTTGCATAGCTGGCCTCAGTTGTGAGCAATCAATCCAGATGGATATGGGAATTACCGGAGCCACATCACATTCACAGCTTGTGACAGACGACATGTATCAATATCCCGGATATAATGTCCTCACTGCTACTTGCAAGGATTCTTTCTTAAATTCTAATACACGTTCTGTAACCTTTTACACAGATACTACACCGCCTTTAATAAACATTACAACTCCTGTGAATGATTCCTTCGTAGCAAATAGTTCCGTATGGTTCAACTTAACCACTAATGAAAATGCCAATTGCACTTATTGGACCAGTGCAGCTGTAAGCGGAGATGGCTGGGGTGCTGGTGGCGCCAGTATAGAATTTAATATGAGTAATACCGGCGGAAAATTTCACTCCCAGCTGGTTGAGAACATTACCGAGATGGGCCCCAACGGATACAACCAATTGCATGCTAAATGCGCAGATGCAGTATTGAACTCTAATAATGCTTCAGTGACATTCCATGTTGATACAACTCCGCCGAGCATTACAATCTTGACACCAGCAAACAATTCCAACATCACAACCTCAAAGTTCTGGCTGAACTTAACCACGGATGAGTCAAGCTGGTGCGGTTATCTTTATGAGACCTGCATGTTTAATTTTAAGGGAGAGAATGTTACCGATACGCTTCAGGAAGGGGAAACAAGAGAGTATCTATTGGAAGGCATCAACTATGAAATTTTGCCGATTTTTACTAGTAGCACTAATGTGATATTTCAAGTTGGTTCAGAGTTGTCAGCATCCTTGGCAGAAAATGACACTTACAAGTTTAGCGATGGCACAAGCATTACTTTGATTGACGTGCTTTACCAAGACTATGCTGGAGGGGTTCACAGCGCGACATTCCTGTTCAACACTACGGGCAGAGACGAGTACTGCACTACAGAGTACGGCGTTTACATGGACTACAATTGGAGCACGTTTCACAAAAAGCTGGTTGTTCCAGTCCTCAAGGAGGATGCCACCATAAATGACACTTACTACCGCTTGAATATTACCTGCAAGGACAAGGCAGATAACTCCAACAGCACAAGCATTAGGTTCTATGCTGATTACCAACCGCCAATGATACAGAGCCTGAAAATCACCAGTTTATGGAATACAGATGCGGTCATTAGCTGGAAATCGTCCGAAAAAGGCTACAGCATCTTTGAGTACGGTTTAAACACCAGCTACGGACTTTCCTCACCAGTCATTATCACTTACCCAGAACAAGAATATCCCTGGCAGCTTGTTAATCCGGCAGGTCTGACGCCAGGAACAAAATATTATTACAAAATTACCGTTTATGACCCATTTGGAAATAAAAACACAACCGAAGGCTCTTTCACTACTTTGCTGTTGGACAATATGTTCATGGACTACATTGCCAACCAGACAGTCATTCTGCAGGGCAATGCAACAAACACAACTCTTGAAGTAATAACTAAATCTAACGTTTCAGACGTTGGCGTAATTATTTTCGTAACCAAAGATGCTCCTACCCCCAAATCCTTGAATGTCGGCAGTTTAAAATATCTTCAGATAGAGGCAACCCCAGAACTGTTGGATGCATTGAGTTCGGTCCTGATTAAACTCCATTACAGTGAAACTGAACTTGCGGCACAGAACATCTCAGAATCTACACTGGCTATTTACTGGTATAATACTTCTTTACAGGACTGGGTTAAGCTGGACACTTCTTTAGGTTGGGTGTTTGGCGCAGGTGTAAACACTGCTGACAATTACGTCTGGGCTAATGTTTCGCACTTCAGCTACTATGCAGCAGGAGGACTAATTCCGGATGGCTATGCCTGCACTTCAGGCAACCAATGCGTTTCCGGCTACTGCGGTAATGTGTGCTATACTCCAAGCAGTGAAGTTTCACCATCTTCTAGCAGTAGAAGTAGCCGTGGCGGAGGTGGCGGCGGAGGCGCACCTTTAGTCTTAGTAACAGCGCCAGCTCCTGTTACAGCTGCAGAAACTCCAAAAGCAGGGGAAAATGCCACCGAGGAAGCGCCAAAAACAGAAGCATCTACGGCATCTGAAAATCCAGCTGCCAATAAAACTGGCATGGCAGGCATAACCGGTGGAGCAGTAGCTGTTGGCGGATATAAAAAGCCTGCATTACTGGCGGTTTCATTAGTGTCAATCCTGTTGGCTATTGTCTTGGTGGCTGTTCTTATCCGGAAGAAAGCTAAGTCTGGCAGGTTATGATGCCAGCTTTTTCTTTAGCAAGCCATATCCCTAAAATATTTAAATAGGAACGCCCATTTCTGCATTATGGATGAAAAAAGAGGCGATTGCTTTAGCTATGAGGTTGTTCAGGAAGGCGATGACTCAGTCCTGAAGGTTGATTTTGAGCGGTGCCCTTTCTTTCCATCCCTTGAGGACAGCGAGTATTGCATGTCAAAGACAGCGGACATGCTTCTTGAAAATCCCGGCGTTACCAAAGTCATCTTCTACCAGAAGCGGGATTATGAGTATGATTTTGACCAAGTGAAGCTCCTGCACGAGATTGCAGCCATGCACAACAGGATTCTGAAGCAGAAGAGCCTTTTCGACGTGAGCGCAATGGGGCTTGACAAGCCGCATACAAGGCTTGCAGAGGAGCGCTACACAGAGATAAGGGACATGATTTACAACAGGCTCAAAGGAGATCCTATTTCCACATATGTGACTCTGGCAAGGATTTTAAGGCGGGAAAAGATTAACCTGGCTAAGCTTGTTGAGGTCGTCCAGGGCACTGAAGTGGAGTATGAGAACAGGTATATCTCGCTCGTTGAATCTCTCCTTAACCTCTTTGAGGGCACAAGGCTGATAGCCCTGGCAAAGCCGCAGCTTGCGGGCTACAAGCCAGGCAACCGCGACATTTACAAGGTCATTTTTAATCCCATTGCAAAGCCTGATTTTGTCTACACAAAGCTGATGTCAGCCTTCCCTGAAGGCGCCGAGGAGATTGATGCTTATAAGGTGGAAGACAATGACATTGCAATCTTCAGGCTGCCTGAAAGCATAAGGCCTTTGTATCATGTGATACCTCCTGAGTTTAACCTTTCCGAGGACAAGTATGAGCTGCTTGATGTCGCGCGAAAGATTATATCAGAGCACAAGCCTGAGCGTTCTGAGTTTACTGACCCTGAGCGCATGAGGAATGTGTTCTTCAACATTGGCACAGACCTTATTGAAGACCTTGCGACGACAAAGGGCATAAAGCTGCGCCAGAAGGATATTGAGAAGCTGGCAAACATCCTTGTCAGGTATACAGTCGGCTTCGGGCTTATTGAAATTTTGCTGCAGGACACAAGGGTGCAGGACGTTGTCATCAACAGCCCTGCTGGAAGATCTCCGATGTTCATTGTGCACCAGGACTATGACGACTGCTCAACAAACATAATCCCGACCATTTCCGAAGGGGAGTCATGGGCGACAAAGCTGAGGTTTATGTCAGGCAGGCCCCTTGACGAGGCAAACCCGATAATGGACACAGAGCTTCTGCTTCCAGGAGCTCGCGCCAGAGTTGCTGTAGTGACAAGGCCCTTAAATCCCACTGGGCTGAGCTTTTCATTCAGAAGGCATCGCGATGATCCATGGACCATTCCATTGTTCATAAAAAACCGCATGCTCTCGCCCTTGGCAGGCGGAGTCCTGAGCTTCCTTATCGACGGCTCCAGAACATTCATTGTGGCAGGCACTAGAAGCGCAGGAAAAACCAGCTTGCTCGGCTCACTGATGACAGAGATTATGCGCAAGTTCAGAATCATAACAATAGAAGATACATTGGAGCTGCCAGTTTCTTCATTGAGGAAGCTTGACTACAACATCCAGTCTATGAAAGTTGCAAGCGCAATGACTCAAGGCACCACAGAGGTTTCCGCAGAGGAAGGGATAAGGACAACGCTGAGAATGGGAGATTCTGCCCTGTTCGTTGGAGAGGTCAGGAGCGTTGAAGCCCGCGCCTTATATGAGGCAATGCGCGTCGGCGCGTTAGCAAATGTGGTTGCAGGCACAATCCACGGCGACTCACCGTATGGCGTCTATGACCGTGTTGTAAATGACCTGAATGTCCCAAAGACTTCCTTCAAGGCGACAGACATAATCATGGTCGCAAACCCTGTAAGGTCTGCAGACGGCTTGCACCGCTGGAGAAGGGTCACCCAGATAACAGAAGTTGGAAAGTTCTGGGAGAACGATCCTTTGCTTGAGAAGGGCTTTACAGACCTGTTCAAGTATGAATCAAAGACTGACCAGATTGAGCCTACACTAGAGCTCACCAATGGAGAAAGCGAGGTCATAAAGGCAGTTGCTGCTAACGTCAAGGAATGGGCTGGCAACTGGGATGCTGTCTGGGACAACATCCAGCTGAGGGCAAAAATCAAGGAGGCAATAGTGAATGCCGCTGATGAGTCGGGCATGCCTTCAGTTCTTGAGGCAGCTTTTGTTGTTCGCGCTAATGATGAGTTTCACAGGATTTCTGAAAGGATAAAGAATGAGGCTGGCGCTTTTGACAGCAAGAGAATCCTTTTTGAGTGGAGCGACTGGCTTAAGCAGAATGTCAAGAAAATGAGACAGTAAAAATGGTCAGGCTGAGCGAAGAGGAAAGGAAGCTCCTAAGGAAATACCAGGAGCGCATCGTTAAGGAATTCCACGAGCAAATGCCTGCGCCTGAATCTCCAATTCCGCAGCGCTCAAAGCCGAAGCTTTCAGTTGACTATACTACGTTTAAGCAGGAAAACCGCCCAACGAATCTTTCTTTGTATGAGAAGCTCTGCAACATAAGCGAGCGCATAATCAAGATTAGCCCTGGCAAAAGCTCGGAAGAGAAAATCGCGAAGGAGCTTGAGCTTTGCCATATCTCTTCAACTCCAACAGGCGCGTTCAGCTTTGCAGTGCTTTCCTTCATGCTGACCTTTGTTTTTTTCGCTGTTTTGGGCTTGGTCTTTTTAAAATCAACGCTCATCGTGATTTTCGGGCTTCTCTGCGGTCTTGGCGTATTGCTTGCCCTGATAAAGATGCCTGAGTTCCTCGGCAACAACTGGCGCCTTTCAGCCTCAAACCAGATGGTCCAGTGCATTTTTTACATTGTGACCTATATGAGGCACACCTCAAACCTTGAGCTGGCAATCAAGTTTGCGTCAGAGCACCTGCCGCAGCCATTGTCCCTTGACCTCAAAAAAGTCATATGGGATGTGGAAACTGAGAAGTATGAGACAATAAAAGACTCGCTTGAGAATTATCTCGACACATGGACGAACTACAACCAGGAGTTCATAGAGGCTATTCATCTTGTGGAAGGCTCCCTCTACGAATCCTCTGAGGAAAAACGCATTTCTATGGTTGACAAATCCCTTGAGGTTATGCTTCAGGAGACATATGAGAAAATGCTGCGCTATTCGCACGAGCTCAAAGCGCCTATCACAATGCTTTACATGCTCGGCATAATCCTCCCTGTTCTTGGCCTGGTCATACTTCCGATGATAGCGAGCTTTATGACCACCGACGTTGCCCCATTGAGGATAGCGTTCTACATCGGGCTGATCTACAACATTGGGCTTCCCCTGATTATTTATTACCTTTCAAAAATGGTCCTCTCAAAAAGGCCTACCGGCTATGGCAATGTGGACATAACTGACATTTACCCTGAGCTCAAGAAACTCAGGAACCTCCGCATAAAAATTCCCGGCATCGTTGATTTTTATGTGAATCCGATTTATCTTAGCTTGGCGATTGGAGGTATACTGCTCTTTATCGGGCTTATCCCTGTAATCCTGGGCGCTATCATTCCGGACAGCGTGCTTGTGCAGGAAAAGCCGATATTCATGGGCTTCAAGCTTCTTGAATACCGCTATCCCCAGGGTGGCACATCTGGCGAGCTTATAGGACCTTACGGGCTTGGGTCCTCATTAATCAGCCTGCTGATTCCCCTTGCTGCAGGACTTGGGTTTGGCTTGTATTACAGGATTAGGTCTGCCAACGTTATCAAGATAAGGGATAATACAAAAAAGCTTGAGGATGAATTCGTGAGCGCCCTTTTCCAGTTGGGCAACAGGCTTGGCGACGGAATTCCTGCAGAGGTCGCATTCGGCAAAGTCGCTGATGTCACAAAAGGCACCCAGGCAGGGACATTCTTCAGCCTTGTTGACTTCAACATGCGAAACAGGGGAGTAGACCTTGAGGATGCCATCTTCAACCCAAAGTATGGTGCAATCCTGTCTTTCCCCTCAAACGTGATAGTCAGCTCAATGAAAGTCCTCGTTGAAAGCTCAAAGAAGGGACCGAAGATTGCGGCGCAGGCAATGATAAACGTCTCAGAATACATCAAGGACATACACCGAGTTGATGAAAGGCTTAAGGACCTGATGGCTGATATTGTGTCCGATATGAAGCAGCAGGTTAAGATACTTGCGCCGGCAATAGCAGGCATAGTTGTAGGCATTACCTCAATGATTGTTTCAATACTGGGAAGGCTGACAGACCAGATTTCAGCCATAAGCAGCAGCTCAGGAGCAACAGGAGCTAGTGTGCCTGCTGGTCTGATAACGCTTTTCGGCGACGGCGTCCCAACCTACTTTTTCCAGGCAATCGTAGGACTCTATATTGTTCAGATTGTTTACATAATGACCACAATGCTCAATGGCGTCGAGAACGGCGCTGACAAGCTTGCTGAGCGCTACCAGCTTGGGCAAAGCCTAATCAACACAACCCTGATTTATGTGGCTATTGCATTCTTCGTTATAGTTATGTTCACTGTCATCGCAACTTCAGTGCTTTCGGGAATTTCGCCAACAACGCAAGCTTTATAATTATCTTTGCTTCTCGCAGATGCATGCAGCTTAAGAAGTTTGGAATTGAGGACAAGCCAGTCTTTGATTCTGCATTCAGCTCAATAGAATTTCCGCTCCAGGAGCTTAACTTTAACTGGATTCTCCTTAACAGCGTCATGTATTCCGACATAGAATGGGCTCGCATCAATGGAAACATCTGCCTTTTCCTCACGTTTGAGGGCAGCCGCTACATTTATCCAGTGCTGCCAGGCAACAGGCTGCAGGAAACCATGGAGGAATGCTTCAGGATTGCCGAGGAATACAACAAAGAGCATGGAATAAAACCCTCCCCATCAGTTGCCTACATCCCTGAGGAATTTGTTTCCCAATACTCCAGCCTTGCAGGCTTCAGCCTTAAGCCCCAGGGACAGGACTATGTCTGTGGAGCCAACGAGTTGGTTTCGCTTGAGGGACCAAAATACAAGGACAAAAGAAACCAGCGCAACAATCTTCTGAAATACAACAAAGTGTCTGCTGAGGCGTATTCTGAAAAGCATGAAGCAGCCTGCCTTGAGCTCCTCCACAGGTGGATAACCCAAAAAGAGCGGGATGTTCCTGACGCATCTGAAAATAAATTTAGGGCAGAGGCTGATTTTGCTGAATACGCTTTGAAAATGGCGCCTGAGCTGGGCTTGAAAGGCTTGGTTGTCTTTGTCAACGGCAGCCTTGAGGGCTTCACCTTTGGAGACAGGGCTAATGAGCAGATGTGCAGCATTTTCGTTGAGAAAACAAACCTTTTCGTAAAAGGTCTAGCGCCCTTCATATTCGCAGAATTTGTCAAGCAGTGCTGGGATGGCTGCGCGCTTGTCAATGCCGGCGAGGACTGGGGTGTTGAATACCTCAAGGTGGCAAAGCTTTCCTACCATCCGGAAATAATCCACAAGTTCTATTCATTGGTCAGGCGGGGCTAGTCCTTACATGCCAGAACTTTATGAGAACAACCATCAGGGTGTTGATTATAACAATATAAGCAGGAAATCCAAAATAAGCAAAAGTCCAGGTGTTTATTGCCAATAAGGTAATCACGGCGCTTATGTCTCCGAAAAAGTATACTTGGTAATCCTCTGTTTCCGGATAAAGGTAGGCTTTCCTCACTGTTGGCAGGGCAGCTAATCCGTCTGCAAGTATGCTGAATAATATGGCAAGGTTCCCAACACGGGTTACAATCCAAAGGATGAGCCCTGCAATTGACAGGGCACCGCAAATTATGTCAAAACGGGTTATTTTCCACGCGGAATTTTTATTGAAAAACGAGGCTGAAAAAATAAATAATGGGCCTGCCCCCACCATAAAGGTCATCAGCGCCAGTAATCCTACGCCCTGCTTAATTTCGGCGAAGAAAGCAATAAGCGGCGCTAAAGCCCAAAGAAACCAAGTAACCCTGTTTGGCTTGACTTTTCCTTTCTGCATTGCAATAAAATAGCTTAAGATTCCAATGAGTTGAAGAATTGCCCCAAGAATAACCCAGTTCTCATTAATCATTAGGATACCAGATAATCAGCTGAATATAAAGTTTATCAAGTCTATTGGCTCAGGAACAATTATAAATTAGCAATATAATCTAAGCCATATGCAAATACTTCCAAAGACAAGACTGGGCAAATGGTCGGCCTGCCTGCTGCTGGCATTTCTTTTGCTGATTGGCGTTGTCGCCTTAGTTGTTGCCTTAGGGCAAAGAGGGCCTGAATTTAATCCCATTATCGGCGTTCCTATGATTCTTGCGATGGTTTCAGGAGTATCTGCCTTTTTCACAGGCATCATCAGCATAATAAAATACAAGGAGCGTGCTGTTATTGTCTTTATAACTTCCCTAATCGGGCTTTACCTCCTGTTTATGCTTGTAGGCGAATTCACGGTGCCGCATTAAAAAATAACTTTAAATACTGCCCCTATTTCTTCAGGCTTGTGCGCTGGTGGTCTAGTGGTATGACAACGGCCTTCCACGAAAGCACTTCAAAGAAAGCCGTTTGCCCGGGTTCGAATCCCGGCCGGCGCATAAGCCCCAGATTTGGGTGCGCTGTCTGACATAGGTATTTAAGACCGGCCGTGCAGGAGAACCTGTATGGCAGAAGATGATATCTATAATTCAGAGCGCAAGTATCTGAAGCTAAAGGCTGACTTGCCTACGCTTGTCAGCCCGCAGCCTAAGAAAGGTAAGAGGAAATATTTCTGCAAGAATCCTGCTAATTTGGCTTATTTCCGGGCCCTCTTTGCCCGTTTTGAGGCCAAGGATATCAGCTACATAAGGCGCCTTAGGCTGGCCAAGTCCTTTGGATTTATTCTGCACAATACTGAAAAAGACCTCAAGGACCTTAACAGGGAAGACATTGACAAGATTGTGGCCAATATGCACATTGTCTGCAAAAGCCCCAAGAGCAAATCTGATTTCATCAAGGATTTGAAGTATATGTGGAAGGTTATCCTGCCCGAAAAGGATAGGGAAGGCAGGGCAGACGAAACCCTTGTGCCTTATGTGGTCAGGCATCTCAGCGCTAAGGTTGACCGAAGCAAAGAGAAGACCAGAGGTGATAAGCTTTCTTTTGAGGAGTATGAGAAGCTTCTGGGCTATTTCTCAAGGGACATAAGGCTTCAATGCTATTTTTCTCTTGCTATTGAGAGCATTTCAAGGCCGCAGGAGATTCTTTTCCGTAGGATAAAGGACATAGAGCTTCACGACAACTATGCCAGGATAATAATTTCTGACCACGGCAAAGAAGGCACGGGCTTTATGCAGTGCATTGACTCTTATCCTTATCTTGTGAAGTTGCTTGAAAGTCATCCATTCAAGAGCAATCCAGAGGCCTTCTTATTCATCAATAATGGCCACAAGAACTTGAATAAGCAAATGACGCCAATTAACGTCAATCAGCAGCTAAAGACAGCTTGCACCGAGCTTGGAATAAGTAAGAACATCACCTGCTACAGCCTGAAAAGAAACGGCGTAACCTTCAGAAGATTAAGTGGCCAGTCAGATATGGAGATTCAGCACGCCGCCAGATGGACTTCTACAAGGCAGTTGAAAACCTACGATATGAGCAACAGCGAAGAGGCCTTCAAAATACAGCTAATCAAGAAAGGCATCATCAAAGCAGACAGACCAGAGCTGCAGCAGTACCAGCCAGAGAACAAGAAGTGCTTATTCTGCAATATGGTTAATGCAGCTACCTCGCTAACCTGCTCAAGCTGTAAAAGGCCTCTTAACAGAGCCACCTTAGCAAAGCTTGACGATGAAAGAACCATTGAGCTAAACCTGCTCAAAGGCGAGATAGACACCCTGAAGCAAGCTCTTGAAATCAGAAAGCCATATGAAGATATGCTGGCGCAGTTCCTACAGAGCCCGCAGGTCCAAGATATGTTTAAAAAAGCCTTGAAGGAGCAGCATTTATTGCTAAAGGATAGTCCCAGCTAAAATGGTTCTGTAACCTGCCAACTACTGTCAGATATCTTTATAAGTGAGCAGGATTACCACATATTATGACCATTAAATTTTGGCGCACATTCCTGTTATTCCTTACGGTAATATGGATTAGCCTCCCATATTCTCTTCGCTCAAAACCGCTTGTTGCCATTAGCGTGATTTCTTTGTGGTTCGTGCTATGCGTCATCCTCATTTGGAAGACCAAATTAATTCAACAGAATTACCGAGAAATAATTACGGGTCTTTCTGGAGGAATACTTTTCGGAACAGTCTGGGCTTTTGGGATAATTTGGGGTGGAGGAGCCTTCATTGATGTAGTGAATCGCTCTGCTTTGCCCAAATATGCAGAATTGGCCGCAACGTTTTTTGGTATTACTTTCTTAGGCGGCATACTTGAAAAAAAGCAAGCAGAAGTAACTTCATCTGAGAAAGAAATTTTTGGATTAAGTGTTATTTTTCTCCTCTCAGCGACATTGTTCTTTTTTGTTGATGGTTACTTGGCTCTAAATCCAACAAATTCCGATGCTATCTGGCGTATTATTCCGCAATTACTTCCATTTTTCATAACTTCCGCCATAGGACTGCTCATTGGTGGAATCTTGGGACTATTAATTATACTAATTCGCAAATTCCTGCTTTTGAAAAGACAATCAAAGATTTAAATAAAGCATGAATTAGAATATCTTAGTTTATTGTATTACTAATTCAACGTTGCTTTAGCCAATCGTCAAAGAATTTTTCAACTTCAGGCGCAGGATTGCTTGAACTGTATTCCTTTAAGAACATCTTATTCAAAAATATCAAACCAATAGCCAATATGAAAGCCATTATGGTTGCGGAGCCGTATTCTCGTATGTCAATTAATATTACAGTAAACGTCAAAAGTATTCCGACTAAAATACTGTTTAACAGGCCTTTAAGAACACCTCGTTTAAATTCTCTGTAGTGATAAAAGCCCGGAACAGTGCCATAGATTGACCTGACTAACTGTTCGTAATAATCTTTGCCTTGAATATAAATCTCTTTTAAGGTCTCTTTGTCAATAAATGGCCACCATATTGCTCGGGGAGTGTAATTGTAAAGTAATATTGCAGTTGGGATTAAAAGTAGAAAAAGCAATGGGATAAAAAATAGAGAATTGCCTCCGAGTAATTTTTCTTTAAATAATTGAAAGTAGATGACTAAAAAAAGCGTATTAAATGCGAATAAATATTGAATCTGTTGGTCAAGCAGCTGCCTTTGTTGGGCCAGAAAAGTAAATTGGCTCCAAAGCGAACTGTGTAAATCTTTAAAATTGGGTCTTTTTCTTGGCATAAGTCAAAGAGATTCAACTCTGCTAATAAATGTTTATATCGGTGGCCCGGTTGACAATTGCATATGATTAAGCAACAGATTTATATACGAAAATTAGTATTTCTTCCTAAATGAATCCCATAAAACAAACGTCAATTGATTTATCTTATCTACTTGAACTTGTAGTAAAAGCAATGTTCGCTATAGTAATCGTTTACTTACTGGCGAAGTCGTTAATTGAAATTGTAGCTGGTCCAGGTGCGGCCAAAATCATATCTCCAATACTCGGTATCGCTGGTTTATTCGTAGTTATTGTTAATAAAAGAGTCCGTGACGAGATAATGGCTTTCGGAAAGAAGCGTTAATTTTTCTTCATTTCATTTAGCTTGTATAGTCCTATTGTTAAAGCTAATGCTGCCGCGAACAAAGTTCCCGCTACGGAAACATACGATTTCCAAAAGTCCAGGTAGCTACTGGACAACTTGGCCACCATATACAAACCAAAAAGTAGAGTGAATGCAAGCAAGAGAAGTGCTCCGGAAAGTACATATTTATCGTAATACTTGTATCTGCTGAAAGAAAACGTAAATCTTCTTATTCTACTCTTATCAAAAAATGTTTTTTGAACAATTGCAAGTATTGCTGCTGTAAGTAACGAAAAAAAGAACCCTATCCAAGCACCTTTCCAAGTATAATGCTCCTGGAGAGAAAGCTGTTTTTGTTGAAGCTCTTTCTCATTTGAATACCAAACGATTCTATTGTCACCACCACTAAATACAAAGACCCATCTGTAAAAAATCTTGTCACCTTCTACGTAGGGCACAGTATTGAAATCTATTGCATCAGGAATAAAACGAGGAATATCATCTTTTGTTGGCAAAACTAAGCTATTTGAAACCTGATAATCCTTGTTCTTCATATTCGGAAAAGTTAACCAAGCGATGTAGTAGTCTCCTTGCTTTATGACAAAATTCGGCAAAGTGTAATTTATCAACAGAATTAGGTATTGGGCATCATCCGTCTCGTTTGGGATAAAGCTTATTGTATAGTCCGTGTAGTTCCTTAAATAGGGTTCCCCATTATAGACGAATGCTCTCTCCCATGTGCCATTGGAAACATTGAGGCGATAGGAGCTGTCACACTCAGCAGCATACCCAGTAATATAATCCCAAGCAGATACCATTTGTTGACTGCAAAGAGCAATTTTTAGGTTTTGAATTGGTCCTTGAGTCATAAATTCGTGAGGCCCAAAATTAAAATACGCCATTGGGTGTTGTTTTATGTAATCTCCATCAAAACCGAAACTGACGCTTAGTCTGACTGATAAATCTCCATTCTTTTCAATCACATGAGAACCTTGAATGTCGTTTATTTTGAGGTCGTCCCACCCAGACGAAATTTCGTAGGCTTGGACATATGCAGGTATAAGTAGCAAAATCAAAAATGAGTAAAGTGCAATCTTATTTAGCCTATTCATCGCATCAGGTAATCTGATAAGGTATATAAACTTTCGGGGCAGCTTATTTATGAGGATTAAACCGGTCAGTAGAATTTCACTACCGATACAGAAGGTTTAAAAATACATTAATCGCAGTATCTACATAATGTCACTTACCGCAAAGTGTTTGTTTGTACTGATATTATCTCTATTAAGTTTATCCTTCACCGGCTGCATTACAGAACCATCTACAAATCAAGAAGTTCAATCCTTACCTGCCATTGCAGCGCAACAGACAACAATGCCGGATACTATCACTCCACAATCGGAGAATACCTACACTCCTAAACAAGCCCCTTCTGCTAATCTTGGCAACATTAAATTTACATTAGAGCAAATTGGCAAATCTTATTGTTATGGTAAGATTGAAGAAACACTTATGGCCAGTTCTTTCGGAGATTCCTTTTTTGGTTTTAGGAATAGTTACTCTTCATATTTTGTTCAGAATTTGCGAACAGAGACCATTAATCAGGATGAGCAATATGGATTTAGACTTATGTATGATTCAAATCCGGCTATAATGAATTCGTGCCTAATGTTGAAAGTAAACGGCAATGAATTCTGCACTTCTTGTGTTGAAGATAGCAATTATCCGGAGTGTCTCATAGACTTGGATGAACAAGAGGAAATGTGCAATGAGGATTGCAATCAGCAGTTTTCAACTGAAACTTGCAATCAAAGATGTACATTTGATAACATTAAAAGCGCTATTCAGAAACAAACTGAAAAGAAAGCAAATTTTACTATAATGCCTGAATGTATAGAAGCTAATATGACCCTATCTAATGGCGGCACAAATAGTCAAGAACTGTATTATGGTGACGCTGTAATTATCACGGATTCTGGAAAACAGTATTCCTCACTAAAAGTTTGTGATGGTTTAACAAGAGAGGAAATATATCCAAACACTATAAAAAAAACCAGATATTGTTTTGAATCAATTGATGAAGACGGCGTATTTTATATCAAGGTGAATGATGCAAGTGGAGTTAAACAGCTTTCCTTCCCATATTCCTTATCCTGAAAATACTTCGGTAGATTTACAAGTAGAAGAGTCGCAGGCAACTCCTATGCCCGTATAAGAGAATTGTGGGTCTATCATATTGGCGTGATGTCCTGGGCTTTCTATCCAGCCATTTACTATACACGTAGCCATCGCCGTGTTACTATAAGTTGAGCCACAACCTTCAACGTCATAATGGATTGGTGTTTCCATAATATTCTCTGCGGCAATTGAGTTATAAGAAAAGCTTAATTTGCTGTGTTCAAAGAAATTGCCTGTTATCATTTTCTCACTCCAACTACGAGCATAGGTACGTAGTCGGTCACTATTTGTCAAAGAACCAACACCACGAGCTGCTCGTTCTTTATTAACTGACTTCAATATTTCTGATTCAATAACGCTAACATCCCTTGGCTCTGGGGTGAGGGTACCGCCAATATCTTTTACTGTTTGAGTAATATCTGCAGCAACCCTTTTTGAGCTGTTTATCTGGTAACCTGTTAATTCAATCGGCACAAGGGCAGAAAAATTGGTTTTATGATACAATTTATTTACAGTAATAGAAACTGTGTCTTTTTCTCGGAATGCTTGGAATAAAAGACAAATAACAAGAATAATGATTACTATCTTGACTATGTTTCTTTGCACGTAATACCAAAAGCGCAGTCGTTTGCAAAGTGGAAACACGTTTTTCAGCCAATAAAATAGCGCCACAAAGAAGAGTGTGGCTCCAAGCCGAAAAATCCAAATCTTTGTTTCATTTAGAACCTGCAAATAGTAAGCAAGCAGAGCCAAAATCACAGACAAGAAACTAACTATCAATAGATTCCTAACAAATTTGGCATAGTTGGGTCTTCGCCAGTCAGGTGAATATATTAGCCATCGCCAAATTTTCTGGAAAAATGTCGGCTTCCTATGCGGCCTTCCATTAACTGGTGGATGTGTTGTTGCTCTTGGTGGAGATGCAGGTGGTGTTGTAGGAAAAAGCCGAGTAAATATGTTTGAGGAACGAAGAGCTGGGCATGCATGATTTTCTGGTAACCTACACTTTGGACAGAAAAATTTGTGACAGCGCCTACATTTGAATGGATAGTCTTTGAATTCGGCGCCACAATAATGACAGCTTGACACTTTGGAGCAGATTGAATACTTGACATATATAAATCCTGCTAACAGAATTCCCCTTGTTTATCGTAAGGTATTTAAACAAAATAGCATTATTCGGAGTATTTTGGGGGAGATAATGAAGTTGAGCTTTAGTAGGACAGCATCACTTGGATTGCTTATTTTAATTCTTTTTATAATTGGCTGCAGTAATTCTCCAACGGGAGATACAGTAGCTTCGGTGGCAAACTCTGATAACCCTAAAATTGAAGCAGAGGCAGAGCCGGCCTGCGTCCCTGAATGGACCTGTACAGAGTGGTCAGATTGTTCTTTAAGTCAAAAATCGCAGACAAGAACATGTAATGACAAAATGAACTGCGGGGTTACTGCTGGAAAACCTGCTTTAACACAGTCTTGTCAACCTACTATTAGCCAAATTAAGCAAAATGCCAAGAACGTTAATTACGATGACTTGTTCAGAAACAATGAAAACTACGTAGGTGACCTCGTATATTACAGAGGAGAAGTTACTCAGATTGGTGACGGTTATATGAGATTGAGTGTTACCAAAGAAGACTTTTTCTGGACAGATGTCATATTTGTTGATTATTCAGGAAGTGACCGCTACCTTGAAGGAGACATCATAGACCTATGGGGACAGGTAAAGGGTCTTTATTCTTATGCAGCAATATTTGGAAATGAAGTTACGGTGCCAGAAGTAGACAGTCTTTACGTTGAGCTTGTTGAGAAAGGTAGTCAAGAGCCCGCTGCAGCTCCTGTGAGCAGCACTATTTTGGCGAAGAATACTGCCAATGGCGTTACTCTCACAATAAACAGCGTAGAAGCCGTTACGAAGGGCCCAGATTGGGGAAAACTTACTGAAATAGAGTATACGATAACAAACAATAAAGCAACTGCTCTTAGCCCTGTTTTGCTCCTATTTTTGTATGGTTCTGAGGATGCTACCCAAACCAAGGCGGAAGTAAGAGACACTTTGGACTTGCCATGGATAAGTTCCGGTGAAACGGTTACAAACAAAGTAACGACTAATGCAGCGTACCACGGAAATATGAGCTTGCCGATTACCCTAAAAGTAAGTTTGATGGATGATTATCCAAGGAGAAATGTAGTGTCCGTTGAATTCAACACATTCAATAATTATCCGCATGATAATTGAGTCTTATAAACATTTTTCTGCAAAACGAACCCAATTTATGCCATTGAGTTCTTAAGGAATTTAATAAGCTTCAAAAGCCGATTCTCATTTAATATCTCATAGCGCATAAGACTATCTGTATAGTCGTCCACATCCTCAGAAAGAATTAATGGTTCACTTTTGTATTCCGGTTTCGCGACTGGAAACATCTCGTCTAAGGCCTTATCGCAGGCTATTTTGTTTTTGTTGTCAATTTTTAGATTCTTGAAGTGTATCTTCTCAAGATTGGTTGCTTTTTGTATTCTCCACATATAAACAGCCATACGTCCAACAAGATATCTTTCAAGCATGTCATTTGGAAAGAATATGGATTTTAAATCTTCATAAAGACCATTAATCGTTGTTTCCTCAGCTTCTGAAAAATGACACTCTGAAGTTAAGCCATATTTGACTGCATTAAATCTTGTTGATGTGCAGTCATTTGGTCCTGTGCTTTTCTGTGCATTTTCTTCATTCGCCGCACTCTGCCTCTCAGTTGTCATTTAATTTTACCTCTCCTCCTGTTATTTCACCCTGAGGCTGGCTGATATGATATGTCCTTGTTTCTTCTAAGGCCTTTATTTCTTCATCAATAGCGAACATTTTCTTTGCAAACTCACGTTTTTCTTGCTTTAATACCTCCACTGGGTCGCGCAGTTTATCACGAATTAATTTATCAACAATTGCGCTCTTACTAACGGGCCTGCCAGTACGTTTACTTTGTTCCATTGCCCGAGTCAGAATGTCATCAGCTTCGGGGGATATAGTCCAGTTAACTCTTAATTTTCTGCCCATTTTATTTTTATGCAGATACGGATATGCACCTTTCTTACCTTTTCTGCAATCTCCTCCTTTTCCCTTTTAGGCCTCTTTGGTTTTGTTCTGCCAAATAACTAAATCTCTTTGCTCTCCCTTTGCTCTGGTTTCATTGATGTTTTAGGCCTTAACAGACCTCCTTAAGCGGTTTATTGCTTGCCATATATGTATCCGTACTGATTTTATGTGATAAGTCGCTGTATTCTTTTTCAAAAGGAGCTAAATAGGAAACGACGGCCGCGCGAATCAAATCGGACGGATTATTCCCATTTGCTTTTACTTTAGCGAATAAGGACTGGTCCATGCGAATTGTGATTCGCTCCTTTAGACGGCCATCTTTCCAGCCTAAATTGAAACTATTTCCTTTTTTGCCCATTTCCTGTACCTTGTGTCTCTTTTTCAGTTTGGCGCTCTAAGCGCCTAATAATACCAATATACTTTGGAATGAGAAGGTCTCTACACATTTTTCCCCTCCAGAATCATTTCCAGGGAATAGCCAATTAATCCTGAGAGTGTTCTGCCAGTATTCTTACTGAATTTTTTTGCCCGCTCAATCTGTTCGGCAGGTAAGCTAACGGTAACTTGCTTGTTGTAGTTCATACTTTACATAAAAATAAGTAAATTTAAATAGTTCGCTAACATTATGTTAGTGAAAATGGTTGAATCTCAATCAAAAGACTGGGGCAGTATATTTGAACGAAAAGGAGTAATAAACATTATGGCCGTCCTCATGGATGACCCCTCAGGTAAATTACCGTTTAACAAGCTAAGAAGGAAATCTGGTTTGCACGATGTGCAAGTTGACAGAATATTGAAATTATTGAAGCGTGCCAACATAATAGGTCAAGAAGACAGTGAGTATTTCTTGACAATTCCAGGAGAACTAAGAGAACAGTTAGGGAGACTAAGGGTCGCTGCCACGTCTAACTATAACCCGCAGAAAACAAATAGCATAGAAAGTTTCAGCAAATTCACAGATAGATACATTCTGGAAAGATTTTACGGCGATGCGACAATACTCTCCTATAGGAAGGCCAGAATCTATGGCCTAAAAAAGGATGTTTTTTCGCCCGATAGAGAAAAATCATTTACCAAAGAAGCATTGTCAATTGTCTTCAACTTAACGCCAAAAGACATATTCCGAGACAAGGGAAGAATCAGCGTAAGTGAAGCCATTGTGAATTTAGTGGATTATGTTGAAACTCAGAAAAAGAATCATAGGGCCAAGGTAATAGAAAATAGAATCCGACAAATATTGATGAATAGGCGGTACATCAAGATAAAGAAGATTATTCAAGAATATCTGGAGTTTTGGGTGGAATATCTCAATTACACGGATGTAACAAGAGATTTTGCCGAAGAGCTTCTTGTGAATGACCATCCTTCTCCCGCAAACGGCGTTCCCAGCGACTTGATGACAAGAATCCCAAAATTATCCGAGTCTGAGAGAAAAGCACTCCTGGATTTTATTGAGGATATATCCAAGTATCTATTCAAAGAGCATCTATATCCAACGGCCGTTAGCATAGTTGGGCATAATATGGGCGGTTTGTACAAGCCCTGAGAGAACATTTATAAAAGCAGCATAGTCACGCATTTCAAGCGTCAGCGCACCTAAATGTAACGAGGGTGCACGGCCGGCGCATAGCCCTTTTATAAGAGAAAGATTAATAATGGGAAAAAAGTATTGACGAGCAATGGCGGGAATTACATACACATACTACAAGGATGTTTTTGATTTCAGATATCGCTTTTTGGCATATTGCCTGTTGGCACTCATAATTGCCTTGATTTTATTTGCGCAGCATGCTTCTCAAGCCATCAAATCTGTTTTGCTTATTTTGGCAGTCCTTACTGCGTTCGGTCCTTTTTTTTATCTTGCTTTTTCAAGAAAAGTAGCCATTGATTCTGAAGGAAATATTTATGTCCCGGGAAATCATTATTCTGAAATTCCTACACTGCCAACTAATTCATACGATGTTGATCCCGGCGTCTACACATTTGAACAGAAGAATTTTCGGTTTACTGTTGACAATATCAAAAGCGTAAAAGTCATTCCATATTCCACTGCAAAAAATCTTGGCTTGGGAGAGTTTGAAAAGATATATCTTAGCAAGACCAAGAATGTTGTCTTGGTAGAATTCAAAAAACCATTAATGTGGTCTCATGACAAGCCAGTAGATTATCATTCGCACCTTGGCAACCGACAATTCGGTCTGGTGCCGCCAATGACAAGATTCTGCTTCTCAGTCGGCAATCCGGAGAAGCTGGTTAAGCATCTGCAAGACGGCAAAAAACATAGATGAACAACTTTCTTAATTCTTGCTTAAGAACTCTTTCGGCGTTATAATTCTTATTTTTTCAAACTCCTTCAGTTTCAGGAGATGATTATCGTTGCTTATAATGAAGTCAACTTTCCCCGCTTTGGCGCATTCCAAAAAGTGGCTGAGATTAACACGTTGGTGTCAACTGTAATCTTCATTTTTTATCTTTCCTGAACTTATGGACTATGTTATCAACTTCAGACTCTGTAAATCCGACCCTTTTCGCTTCTTCTTTCAGGGGCTTAGTTACTTCCGCGAAAGTCTGCATAGTTACCTTTTTTACCAGCAGAGATTCATTTTGTAAAATGAATAAGACTTTGCTTCCTTCTTTCAGGTCCATCTCTTCTCTTATGCCATTAGGAATGCATATCTGGCCCCTTGAACTTACAGTTCCTATCTCGATTAATTCTGACATTGTTTTTCCTCCGAATAAGTTATATCTTACTAATAAGATTTATCTTATATATAAAGCTTTCTTTTTTTTAGTGCGCAATTTCTTAGGTCAGGCATGAAGGGTATTGGACTATACTGCCTGCACGGCCGGCGCATTTTTTCTTTGGAAAACTTTAAAACTGAAAGCCTCTTCGCTTCAGCCATGCAAAAACAAGAAAGCAGGTCTCGTTATCCTCCTGGTCTACCACCATGGTCGCTTGAGTTCAAAGTGGAAGAGCTTAGGAAGTTGCGTTATGCTCAGAAAGTTCTGCAAAGCGCCCTGGAGACTGCTGCTGCCAAGGGAATGTCCACAGAGGGAGTTATTAAGTACATGACTTCAAACATGGATTTAAGATACCCTAATGACCCTGATCATGCTACAATCTTAAACTTAGAGCCGTCAAGGCTCATAGAACGTGCATTTGGGAAAATGATCATTACCAGAAACTTTGGGAGAGCACTTGGGAAAGGGCTGGGCTTAGAGGATGTGTTCGAAGGGCTTGAGTATGAAAGATAATGGCAGCCCTCCTAAATAGCAGTTCTGTATCTATTTTAATAGACGAATAATTTTCAACGTTGATAAGCATGGCCGGAGCCTTTTTCCTTTGGAAAGCTTTAAAGCCGAAAGCCTCTTCGCTCCAGTCATGCGAGATGTAAAATACACGCCTCCCTCTCTTCCCAAACCAGGGTCGCTTGAGGTTAGTGTGGAAGAGCTTCTGGAGCTGGATTCTTCTAAGAAAGTTCTGAAAATTATCATAGGACATGGTCGTGACCAGGGAATGCCTGGAGAGAAACTTGTTGATTACCTGGCTAGAAACATAGATTCAGAATATCCTGGTGACCCTGACTATGATAAAGTCTCAAAATTAAGCGCGTCAAGTCTTGAAGCTATTGCGTCTAGGGACAGGAGATTTGCCAAAGAAACGGCGCTGCTAATTGAGAAAGCGCTGGGCAGAAAGTATGTCGAAGCGTGTGTGCTCAGCAGGTTTTATATGGATAATGGCACCCCTCCTAAATAGCGTTCTGTATCTATTTTAAAATAGTGACAATAATAAAGTTTTTATATCCGATTCTCACCCTTTAGGTAAAATTGTTTGGGAGGAATAAAATGAAGAACAAGATACTCTTTTTGTCAGTGCTTTTCCTGTTTGCGTTTGCAGTGGCTGCTGCTGCGTGCGATGAGCCGCCCCTTGTCAGCATAACAGTTCCTTCAACAGCGTTGAATGGTTCTCAGATTACTGTCCCTATAACAGCTTCTGATGACCACGGCGTGTTTGCGATATTGTTGCTTGATGCTGAGGGTTCTATTCTGGGAAGCTATCATTGCTATGGCAACCTGAGTTGTTCTGCAAACTTTATGGTTCATGTGCCTTCTGCTTGCGGCGTTCAGTACACCTTTAAAGCGAAAGCTTATGATACGGCATATCAGATTGCATTAGCGAGCGGTTCTGGCGTTACTTATTGCCATGCTCCTCCTGTTGATAATTTTCCAACGGTTGCTATTGATGTGCCTTCCACTGCATTGGCAGGTTCTCAGATAATTGTTCCTGTTACCGCTTCAGATGACAAAGGCGTATACATGCTGCAGCTCCTTGACTCTGGAGGTGCTGTTTTAGGAAGCTATAATTGCGGCGGGAGCCTGAGCTGCGCTGCCAATTTTTTGGTTAATGTCCCTTCTGGTGTGGGTATGCATTACACCTTTAAGGCGAAGGCTTTTGATACTGTTATGCAGTTTTCAACTGCCACCGGCTCCGGCGTTACTTATTGCCATGTTCCGCCTGTTGATGATGCTCCTGTAGTTGCTATCAATGTGCCTTCCGCTGCGTTGATCGGTTCTCAGATAACTGTTCCCGTTACGGCCTCTGATGACAACGGCGTAAGTGCAATATTGTTCCTTGATGCCATGGATTCTGTTTTAGGGAGCTATCATTGTGGTGGGAGCCTGAGCTGTTCCACCAGTTTTTTGGTCTACGTGCCTTCAGTTATTGGCGAGCAATACACCTTTAAGGCAAAGGCTTTTGATACTATAGGCCAGCATGCAGTAGCAAGCGGTTCTGGCGTTACTTATGATTATACTCCTCCTGAGCCTGATGCTGCTCCAACTGCTTCAATTTCAGTTCCTTCAACAGCCCTTAACGGCTCTCAGATAACTGTTCCTGTAACAGCATCCGATGACAACGGAGTAAGCTCAGTGCAGTTGCTTGATGGGGGCAATAATGTCCTGGCAAGCTATAATTGCGCAGGAAGCTTAAGCTGTTCTACCAGCTTTATGGTTTATGTTCCTTCTGCTGTTGGCGCTTCTTATACTTTTAAGGCAAAGGCAACAGATACTGCAGGTCAGATTGCAATAGCGAGCGGTTCTGGCGTTACTTATGGGCATGTTATTCCCCCTGTTGACAATGCGCCTGTCGTTTCAATTTCAGTGCCTGCAACAGCCTTGAATGGTTCTTCGATAACTGTTCCTGTCGCAGCATCAGACGACAAAGGAGTAAGCTTAATACAGTTCCTTGACAGCAGCAACAATGTCTTGGCAATATACAACTGCACCGGCATCCTCACATGTTCAGCTAATTTTGTTGTTTCAGTTCCTTCAGCCAATAATACAGTTTACACTTTCAAGGCAAAAGCAATTGACACTGCAGGACAGTTTGCAGGGGCAAGCGGCTCAGGCGTTACAGTTGCGGCTCCAGTAATCGTGCCTCCTGCTCCGCCTGTGCATAATGGCGGAGGTGTGCCTGCTCCTGTAGAGACTGAAGCAGAGCTTCTCGTCATGACTTTTGTGATTGAGAATGCAGACTTTATCAAGGACGGCGACATAATAAGGTTCTTTTACATAGTTGAAAATAAGGGCGAAAAAAGCCTGAATGAGATTACTTTCTCTGCATCAATACCAGAGCTCGGCATAAAGGCGCCCTCGCTAAGGGCTCAGCAGCTCAAAGCCGGCAGCTCCATTTCAAAAATGCAGTACATTGAGCTTCCTGCTGGCGTGAAGCCAGGCACTTACTACCTGCAGCTGTCAATCAACAGCAGGGATGCAAGAAGGGTAGTCTACAGGGAATTTATTGTAAATGCCTGAGGATTTCCCTCAGGTCTTTTTTCTCTATTGAGACATCGCAGTGCTCTTTCAGCTCTTTCCTTGCGTTGAAGGCTATTGAGAGTCCTGCTTTGTCTGCCATTGGTATGTCATTTACCCCATCGCCAACCATTGCAGCTTCCTCTGGCTTTATGCCCAGTCCAGCAATTATTGCTTCAAAGAACTTTGCCTTGCCGTGGTAGTCGCAGGGGAATGCGATATAGTCTACAAGCTTTCCTTTCTCGTCAAATATTAGCTCGCAAGCCGCTAT
>JAZDGJ010000006.1:0-18142 GCA_043807015.1 Candidatus Woesearchaeota archaeon
ACTTTTCCTTGAAGTCGGGCTCTGCTATTTGCCTTATCAGCCCGTTGACTCTTGTTATTATGTTGAAGAACCTCTGCTGCACCTGTTCTGGCGTGAGCTTGAGCTCTGTGATAAGCCTGTCAACCTTGTTGATGAACAAGATAGGCTTGATTCGCTCCTTTAACGCCTGCCTCAAAACAGTTTCGGTCTGCGGCATTACTCCATCGACCGAGTCGCATAGGAGTATTGTGCCGTCAATGGCTCGCATTGCTCTTGTTACATCTCCGCTAAAGTCTATGTGCCCTGGAGTGTCAATGAGGTTTATCAGGTATTCCTCTCCCTCAATCTCGTGGACCATTGAGGCGTTTCCCGCATCAATAGTAATGCCTCTTTCCTGCTCGTCCTGGTGGAAGTCCATTACCAGCTGAGTGCCGGCAAGCTCCAACGAGATTACTCCTGCACCTGCAAGGATGCTGTCGGAGAAAGTTGTTTTGCCGTGGTCAATATGGGCAGAGGTGCATATATTCCTGATATGGTCCTGCTTGCCCATGATTCTCATGACCTTGTCAACGATTTTTTCAGACATTTTGTATCGCTCTTTCGCATTGCTTGATTATCTTTTCAATCTCAACCATGTCGTAGTTGGCGTTTATGTCAGCCAGTATGCCCTCGTTCCGGTAATAATCTGTGAGGGGCTTTGTTTCCTGCTCGTAAACTGAAAGCCTCTTCATTATGACTGCAGGAGTCTCATCAGACCTTTGCACCAATTCGCCTGAGCACTTGTCGCATATTCCCTCTTTCTTTGGAGGCGAATTTTTCACATGGTAGATGGACTTGCATTTGCTGCATGTCCTTCTGCCCGAAAGCCTTTCCACAATTTTCTTCCTGTCTGCAACAAAGTTGAGTATGACATGGATGTCCTTGAAGTCCTTCATCGCATCAGCCTGCGCTATTGTCCTTGGGAAGCCGTCAAGGATAAAGCCTTTATGGGCATCGTCCTTTTCAAGGCGTTCCTTCACAACAGCTATTACAAGCTCATCCGGAACAAGCTCGCCCGAGTCAAGGTATCTCTTCACTCTTTTTCCGAGCTCGCTCTGGCTTGCGACTGCTTGCCTGAATATGTCTCCTGTCGAGATGTGCGGTATGCCGTATTTCTTGGCAAGTATCTCTGAACAGGTGCCTTTTCCAACTCCGGGAGCGCCCAGTATTACAATATTCATCATCAAAACACATGCACTTCGTCTACTGTCTTGTATGTGTGAAGCTCTTCCTTTGAAAACCAAAGGGGTATTTCGGTTTTCGCATCATCTTGTGTTCCGGAGGCATGAATTATGTTTTTTATCGCTGAGCCTCTCTTGTCGGCGTAAGCATATGAGTGGTGTGCGTAATCTCCCCTGATTGTGC
Source organism: Candidatus Woesearchaeota archaeon (assembly GCA_043807015.1). GTDB lineage: Archaea > Nanobdellota > Nanobdellia > Woesearchaeales > UBA10216 > JAZDGJ01. Next base: position 1,384 of record JAZDGJ010000006.1, read on the forward strand.
CCGGCGCTGCTGAGAATGGCTCTGTGCTGCCGGTGTGCTTCCTTACGACTTCAACTGCGTGGATTCCCTCAATGACCATTGCCACTACTGGCCCGTATGTCATGAACTCCTCAAGCCCCTTGTAAAACGGTTTCTGCATATGTACCGCATAGTGCTTCTTTGAGAATTCTTTGGTCATCCAGACCATCTTCATTCCGACGATTTTCAGGCCTGCATCTTCAAACCTGCCGATAATTTTCCCTACGAGTTTCCTTGAAACTGCATCGGGCTTTATAAGGACAAGAGTTCGTTCTATCATTTCAACCACCCTTGGCTTTTCTTGCTTCCCTGGTCCATCTTGTTTCGCGGGGCTTGCGGCCAAGCTTGAGCAGGTTCTTCTCGCACTTAGATGAGCAAAAGTAAAAAATCTTTCCTGACTTCTTGACGTAGATCTTTCCTGTTCCAGGCGCTATGTTAGTGCCGCAAAATGAGCATCTCATTTTCTCCTCTGTGTCAGCTTGTTGGCTTCAATTTCTGTTTCCCTAAGCATCAGGATGTCGCCAACCCTTACTGGACCTTTGATGTTCCTTCTGAGTATTTTGCTTGCGTCCCTTCCTTCAAGGATTTTGCATCTCACTTGGATTGCTTCTCCTCTTGTGCCTGTCCTGCCTATTACTTCTTCTACTCTTGCAGGCGTTGCTGTTGTGAAAACAACAGAGCCCTTCCTCTCAGCCGGAGCCTGCTGTTGCTGCTCCTCCTTTGGCTTTACTGCTCTTTTAGGATCGCCCATTTTACTCCTGCTTTTCTGCGCTTATCTCCTTAATAAGGTTTTTGGCATCCCCTTCAACAACAATTGCTATGCTTACTGCAGGCACGCTTAAGCCTGCTGCTGCGCCGAGCTCTTCCTTGCTTGGCACTACTGCATATGGAATGCCTTTTTCCTTTGCAAGCAATGGCAAGTGCATTGTTATTTCAGGTGGGCTCACATCTTTTGCAATGACTACGAGCTTTGCTGTGCCCCTCTCAATCGCCTTGGTGACTTCGTTTGTTCCCTTCTTTATCTTACCGGTCTGCTTTGCAGCTTCAACAGCCTGCAATACTTTTTCAGTTATTCCTTCTGCCATCATACACCACCCTTGAATTTATACTGTAACTATGGTAGCAATCAAGAAAAGCTACCTCATTCGCCCGCTAACGGGTTCATCAATCACAGGTAAAGAAACGAAAACTAGAGGGTGTATTTAAAGTTGATGGTTTTGGGGCTATTGAATAAAAATCAGCATTTCACCGCATACTTCCTGAGACTCTTCATATCGTTGACGTAGTTCGGTTGCACGGGCAGCGTCTCCCTGAGGTAGCGTTCTGCCTCTGGGAAAGCAATATTTCCGAGTATCTCAGGCTTTTTATCGTGGGCTTTCCGGAATGCCTCAACTTCCAGATTGATGAAATCCTCAAGCGAAGGCGTTCTATCTTTAAGCCCCTTTAGCCCTTCCATGAGGAAAAAGCCTGTAAAATCCCTCAGAACGCCAATACGGGTTCCTGCAAGTTCGTATCCGTTGCCAAGCTTAACGCTTACGCGTTCAGCCACTGGCACTTCTGCCGGCTGCAACACCTTAACATTGACAACTTTTGCCGCCTGTATGTCTATCCATGAGTAAAGCTGCCAGGGCTCGTGAGTCCAGCCCTTCCTCTCCTCCTTAAGAGAATCAAGCTCTCCTTTGTAGTTAGTATACTGGGCGCAGCCAGTGGGGATTTCGCCCAAAAGGCGTATCACGTGTGATGGCCTGAAATTTCTGTGCCGAATCACGTTTTTAACAATGCTTACCAGTCCTCCGGGCAAGTGCCGCCAGGAAGTCCATTTATTCGGTCCTGTAACGTAAATCTTCTTTAGAGAATACAGACTTTCCTTCACAGACCTTTTGCTGCTCAGCTTTTTGGGATTGCTGAGCTCGAGATATCCATTAAACCTTTTAAAGTAGGCTTTAGGGTTGAACAGCTCTTCCTGCACTATTATGTAAAACTCCTCTAACTCCTTTTCAGACATGAGCATTGGAATAAAATTCGTGCGCCCCCCTGTGTTGTTAAGGCTGCTTTCAGCCATCAGCCTTCCCTCCCTGACCAGCCGCGTGTAAAGCCTTGTCCTTTCAGGCGCAGTTAGCAGCCCAGCCATTATTGTCGGTATGGGCAGTTTCTTGAAGAATTCAATAAGTGAACGTATAGTTTTTGCGCTGTCCTGGTCGAAACCTATGATGCCGCCTGAATAGAGAGTTATTCCTGTTTTTTTGTTAAAATTTCCAATCTTTTCCTTAACTGATAATTCTCCTTTAGTGTTCTGGCTCTTTCCAGCAGCATTCAGCGCGGGTTCGTTGTTTGTTTCTATTCCTACAAATGCCTTGACAAACCTTGCTTCCCTCATCTCTTCCAGCAATTCAGCTGGCATTTCTGAGATGTTGAGGCTTAGCTGGGTATATTTAGGCAGGTAAATTCTATATTCTCTTTCAACCTCATTAGTTGCTTTCAGCACTCTGCTGGCCTCTCTTGGATGTCCTATGAGGTTGTCGTCTGCGATGAATATAGAACTCCTGAAACCTGTGGCAATTATTTCTTCCAGGCACGCTCTGACATATTCATCCGTTCCGTATCGGGGCTTTTTCCCATCTACTTCTGTTATGTTGCAGAATTCGCAGTCAAATGCGCATCCCCTGCTAAACTGCAAAATTGCATCGACATAATTTCCCATGTCGATTAAGGTGTAATCAGGCACCAAAAAGTCTTTAGGCGGAGTATGGCCGCCAACGTACACCATATTTTTCCTTCCATTAAAAAAGTCGTCAAGCAGTTTGGGCATGACCGGTTCTGCCTCGCCGATGACTGCACGGTCATACTTAGTTCTGGCCAAAAATTTCTCATCTATGCTGCGGCCCCCTAAAGTAATATCTTTTCCCATGCCGTTGACTACTGGCGCAACGTTTTGTATGAAATCTTCCAGTAGAGAACTCCAGACGCCAACCAAAACCAGATCTGCCTTCTTAAGATGAGGATTTTCCGATAAAGGCCTTTGGTCAACATTTCTGTCAATAAGAACGACACTATCCTTATCATTCTTATCAAATCGTTCGTCCCTTTTCAAATATCCCCCAATCATCAAAAGCGCAAGCGGCGGATAAGTGGCTTTACGCCCTCCGTACTGATTTGGGAGAAGAGCATCCCGAGCCCTCCACATGCTCCAGAAAGTGTTTTCGTTAGAAGCAGGGTTTATGAGAACAGCTCTCGCGCCCATCGTCAGTTCCCCCTCAGATTTATCAGGTCTTGGGTCGTTATTTTCTCTCCGCGCTTCATTTTTTCCTCTAGTGATTTTTCAGTCTCTGCAATTTTCGCCTGTGTTTTCTGCTTCTTTTCCTTTTCTTCAGCTGCCTGAATCTCGCCCAGCTCAAGGCTTACCTTGTTCATCTCAAGCAGCCTTTCCTGCAGCTTCCTGTTGGTTTCTGAGAAAAGGTCTTTGTTTCTTAGGAAAGTTTCCCTAAGCTTTTTTTCCTCTTCCTTAAGCCTGTCAACTTCCTTTGACAGGGAAATCATCTTCTCATGCTGCTGCTGGCTTAATGCTGCTTTTTCCTGCACCTGCTTGTGCAGCTCGTCGCACTGCTTCCTTTCTTCGTTGATATCTTTTGAGACAGACCTTATTGAGTCGCTTACCGTGCTGACAGTCATTGCTGCTGCAAGCTCTTTTTTCTTCTCCTTGATGACCTTCATTATCTCGTTTTCCTTTGTTGGAGAGAGCACTTCAGTCTCAATCTTGCGGTCAAGCCTTTCAATCTCCTTCTTTATAAGTTCAGCAGGTTTCCTTATGCCAAGTTTTTTAGTCAAATCATCTCTCTGTTTTCTCTGCGACTTGGCAGCCTCGATTGTCTTGAATATTATTTCAGAAAGCTGTTTTCTTTTCTCCTTGAACTCCTTTACAGCAGCAGTATTAGCATTGCGCTGCAGCTTCAGCTCTTTTATCTGGCTTATAAGGCTCTTAATTCTCTGAGAAATCCTAGCCCCTTCCCTGAATGAGTTCTCTTTCTGTGAATCAGCTTGGTTAAGGGTCTTCCTCAGCTCAGAAATCTCGCGCCTGAGCTGTGAAGAGCCCCTAATAAGCTCTTCCTGGCGTGATGTCATAAGCACGAACACTGTATTGTGTAAATTTTAAGCCGAAAATAAAAAAATTTCAGCCGAATAGTGCGCCTAGTCCGGCTGCAGCTTGATCTTCGCTCTTTTTCTCCTCTTCAGCAGGCCTCTTATCTTCCTTCTTCGGAGCTGCTGATGGAGCCTGGGCAGCTGGTTGAGCCACAATGGCAGCTTCCTTTATGGCTGCGTCTATGTCCACTCCCTGCAAAGCAGCTACGACTGCCTTGGCTTTGGCTGGGTCAGCCTTGATTCCAGAGGCATCAAGCACCTTTGCAAGGGCAGCTTCGTTCACCTGCTGTCCTGATTTATGCAAAAGCATTGCAGCATATATGTATTCCATCTTTCATCCCTCCATTAAGCATTATTTGCGGCAGGTTCCTGCACCGGAACCCACTGCAGGTCTTCGTTGAGTATTTTCTTTCCAATGGCAAGCCCTTTTGCATCCCTAAAGGCTTTTCCAATCATCATCTTTACGGATTCTGCTGTTGGATATCCTATGAACACTGCCAGCCCTAAAGACTCGCGGGCAGCCTGCTTAATCTGGTCAATATAGTGCTGGTCGTCAACAGAGAGCACATCCCTTCCGTATATTGTGCCGTTGTCATAGATTGCCACAAGGTCCAAGCCAATATCTATCGGCTGTATGCCCAGCTTTGCAAGGACGCCTGAAAGCTTCTGGCTTATGGCCTCTCCTGCCCTGACAACGACCTTGTCATCCCTGATTACTATTTTGCCGCCCTCAACTCCGGTTTTCAAGCCTACTGAGGAAAGCTCGCTTATGATTGGTCCTGGCGTGAATGGCGTTGCCCCAGCGGGCACAATTATGTCAAAAGGTGCTGTCTGCCCAGGCTTTGCTGCAGCCTTTGACTTGTTCTTCCTGATTATTGATGCAAGCTTGAACGGGTTTTCCTTCGTGAAGAGCAGGGCAGGCATTCCGCCGAAATTTTCAGCCAGCTTTTCTATTCCCGGCTTCTCTGCCTTCACGTTTTCAAATGCGCGCGCCATGAAAGGCTTCTTGCTCATAAGGATAAGAACATCCTTCCTCAGCTTTGTGCGCATGCTCTGCAGCTGCGCAGCCGGAAGGTTTTGCATGTTGACAATCCCGATTATCGGATACTGCTGCATAAGCTTTGCAAGCTGTGCCACATTATCCTTCTTGTATTGCGCTACTTTTGCAGGCTTCATTGGACCCTCACCGCATTGCCCATCGTAAGCTTAACATAGACTGACCTAATGTTTGCCGCCTCATTAGGCAGATGGTGTATTATCTGGTCATGAATGTAAAGTATGTTTTCAGCAATATCCTCGTCCTTCATTTCCTCTGTGCCCACCATGCATTGCACTATTGGCGCAAGCTTTGCGGAAACTCTTATCGTCTTTCTCATCTTGTCAGCCAGCGGCTTGATGAGCTGGGGATTTGGAGGAAAGACTGCGCCTGCCTTTGGGTTTGGCATCTTGCCCTTTGGTCCTAAAACGCGACCGAAGGCTGCGGCAACTTTTGTCATTATGTTCGCCTGGGCGATAAAATAGCCGTATTCCTTCGCCAGCTTTCTTGCAAGCTTCTTGCTTGCGCCGTATTTTGGAAAGTCAATTTCCGCAACAACGTTGTCGCATGCCTCCTTTGCAGGAGCGACCATTTCTTCTGTGACGAGAGCGCATATCTTTGATTTCTTGCCAGTGTCTTTCGGCAGTATTGCATAGAAGTCAACCTGGTGCTCAGGCTTTTTCAAATCAAGGTCCTTCAGATTGATGACAAGGTCAATTTTCTGTTTGAACTTTCGCGCTTTGCTTTCGCGAGCCTTTTTCAGAGATTCAAGAATTTCCTTTTTTTCCATTTAACGCCCTCCTACCGAAGTAGTTGTAACGGGTAGCAGCAAGAATTAGGCAGTTATTTATAAAGGTAACGATTTTGTGGGATGTTAAGGCTGCAGGATATGGCTTGGCAAATTTCACATTTACGCTTGTCAAAAACCACCAGTCAAAGACTGGTGGCATGCTGCTTTGAATTACGCAGCAAGGTGGTTTTTGAGCACAGTCAGAATTCCACCCTATTTCCACCATTCAGAGAATGGTGGAATTCTGATGTTTAAAATAAAGACAGCCCAACTCTGTAAACATCCCTGAATCCAAAATGACCTTCTCCCCGCACTAAAGTGCGGAGATTTCTGGCTCAGACGATTAACTTTTGCGTTACGAACGCCCAGAAACGCTAATTCCGCAATACCGCAACATTTAAATATTTAAACGTATTGCACATAATAAACACAAAGGTGATAAAAATGGTCAGCATAACATTATCTGTGCCAGTAGAGCTTAAAGGTGAGATGGACCGGCATCCTGAAATGAACTGGTCTGAGATAGCCCGGCAGGCGATCCGCGAAAAACTGAACATTTTGGCAAAGATGGATAAGCTTTTGGCAAAAAGCAGAATGACAGAAAAAGATGCCTTGGAGCTTGGCAGGAAAATCAACAGGGCCGTGGCAAAAAGGTTCATTGCCAATGCGTAAATGGAGCTTGTCCTAGATGCAAATGTGCTGATTTCTTCTCTTATTAAAGACAGCCATATGCAGCATTTCTTGCTTCTGAGCGGAAATTCTTTTTATACGCCAGAGTATGTTTTTGAGGAGATTGCCGAGCACATTGGAGAAATCAAAGAAAAGACGTCCTTATCTGGAGCTGAAATCAATGACCTCCTGAAGCAGATTATTCTCTTAGGAAACATCAAGATAATTCCATTGGATGAATTGGCCGAATATAAAAGTGAAGCAATGAAAATATCTCCTGATGCTGATGATGCAGCGTATATTGCTCTTGCCTTGAAGCTTAAATGCGCCATTTGCTCCAAGGATAAAGCCCTAAAGGAAAAACAGGCAGCAATCAGGGTTTTAACTCCAGAAGAAATTATGAGGGTAAGATAAATGCCCGCCTACACTTCTGCAGAGGATTCCTTCCTTCTTGCAGAAGCTGTAAAAAGCTATGCCTTTGGCGACGTTCTTGACATGGGCACTGGCTCGGGAATACTTGCGATAGCTGCTGCAGGATGCAGGCGGGTAAAAAGCATCACTGCAGTTGACATAGATGAAGAAGCCTTACTGGCAGCAAGAAAAAACGCGAAAGGGCACAGAATAAAATTCCTGCAGAGCGACCTTTTCGAGAATGTTAAGGGAAAATTTGACACAATAATCTTCAATCCCCCTTACCTTCCGCAGGATAAAGAGTTCCATGACAGGGCGCTTCACGGCGGAAAAAAAGGTTATGAGGTGATTGAGCGCTTTCTGGCAGCATGCAACGGGTATCTTAGGAAGGACAGCATAATCCTGCTGCTTTTCAGCAGCCTGACAAAGAAGGAAAAGGTTGACGAGTTCATAGAAAGAAACTGCCTTAAAAAAGAGCTTCTCTCATCGCAAAAAATGTTCTTCGAGGAGCTTTTTGCATACAAAATCTCAAAATCAAAGCTCTTGAAAAGGCTTGAGGGCAAAGGCATAAGCAATGTGAAGCTTTTTGCAAAGGGGCACAGAGGAATTGTTTACACAGGCGTGCTGAGAGGTAAAAAGGTCGCGGTGAAGGCAAAAAAGAAAGAAAGCCTGGCTGTCCGCAGGATTGAAAATGAGGCATACTGGCTCAGGCGGCTGAATCCTTTCAGGATAGCGCCGAAGATTATTTTCTCCGGGCAGGGTTTTTTTTGCTACGAATTCGTTGAAGGCAGCCTTATCAGGGATTTCATGCAGACTAGCCGAAAAGGCAGGCTGCGTTATGTGCTTAGGCAGGTTTTCAGGCAATGTCGAGTTCTTGACAGCCTGAAGGTTGACAAGGAGGAAATGCACCATCCTGTCAAGCATGTAATCATCGGCTCCTCTGTCGTGCTGGTTGATTTTGAACGATGCCACTACAGCAGGAAGCCGAAAAATGTGACACAATTCTGCCAGTTCATCAGGAGCACTGGAAAACTGCTGGAGGAAAAGGGTATAATCATTAACAAAAAGTGGCTTTCCGCAGCAGCAAAAGCCTACAAGGACAGGCAGAACGGGGAAAACTTCAGGAGGATAATATCTGTGCTAAAATGAGCTTCAATGAAAGAGTCTGGAATATCTGCAGAAAAATCCCAAAAGGCAGGGTAACAACTTACAAGCTTGTGGCAGAAGCCCTTGGCAGCAAAGCTTACCGGGCTGTCGGCAATGCCCTCAACAGGAACCCTGATTCTTCTGTTATTCCATGCCACAGGATTGTGAAAAGCGATGGAAGCTTGGGAGGCTTTGCCAGGGGTGCTGTGCTAAAGAAGAAAATGCTTGAAAAAGAGGGGATAAAAATCTCAGAAGGGAAAGTGGCTGGTTTTTCCAGGGTTCTTTTCCGCTTCCGTAAGTAATTATTACTTCCTTTTCTTGCTCTTCTTTATCTCTTTTTCCAGCTTTAGCTTGTCTAGAAGTTCTTTGTATCTGTTCCTTATTGTGACTTCAGTAACGCCAGCGACATCTGCCACTTCTCTTTGAGTGCGCTTTTCGCCATGGAGCAAGGCACTGACATACAAAGCAGCGGCAGCTATCCCTGTTGGACCTCTTCCAGAGGTAAGTTCAGCCTTTTGGGCTCTTTCAAGGATTTCTATTGATTTTGACTGGGTTTCTGGCGAAAGCTTAAGCGCAGAGGCAAACCTTGGTATGTAGTCTGCCGGGTTGCTTGGCAGTATGCTTATTCCAAGCTCTCTTGTAACAAAGCGGTAGGTCCTTCCAATCTCCTTCTTCTCAATGCCCGATGCCTCAGAAAGCTCATCTAAGGTTCTAGGAACCTCATGGCGCCTGCAGGCAGCGTATAAAGCTCCAGCAACAACGCTTTCCATTGATCTTCCGCGAACAAGCCCTCTTTGGACTGCCATGGTGTAAATACGGGCTGATTCTTCTTCTACAGACCTTGGAAGCTTCAGATAGCTTGCAACTCTCTTAAGTTCTGCCAGTGCAAGCTTTAGGTTTCTTTCAATAGCCGTGGAAATCCTGTATTGCCACTTTCTGAGCCTGAAAAACTTGTTCCTGTTCTTGCCGCTGAGCCTGCTAAGGTCAGCTTTTCCCCCAACCTCAGTGCCTAAGCCTTGGTCATACTGGGTATAGGTCATAGGCGCTCCGCCCCTTCTTCGGGATTCGCCGCTGTCAGAATCAAACTCCCGCCATTCCTGGCCGAAGTCAATCATTTTGTCTTCTACTACAAGACCGCAATCTTTGCAAATAACTTCTCCCTTCTCTTTGTTCCAGAAGAGGTTTATGCCCCCGCATTCAGGGCATTTCTTCACATAATCTGCCATTATACCCCCTATATTGGAGCTGCAGTGCTAGAATATGAACCCCCAACAACTCCAATGAAGTTTGACTATGCACAAATTTTATAAATGTAGCGCATAACTTATATTTAAACCTTTCTGTCTCCATCGTCTTTTTGGGCTTTAAACAGGCTTTTCCGAAACGTTTATAAGGCTTTTGGAGGAGTTTCGCACCTCGGGCTGGCTCGGTCCTCCGGACTCAAATTTCCCCGCCCTAACTAAGTTGTGGCGGGAAAATTTGACCTTGCGTAGCAGGGCGAGCCAGCCCGACAGGGGAGCAACGCTTGAGGCGCAATAGCGTTTCATAAAAGGCAACGCATAAATAATTCCAAAACTTTCTTCATCTATGAGCAAGGAAAACTTTGTTGAAACCGTTGGAAGGGATGAGTTCCTGAGCTTTGTGGCGATTTACAACCCAAAAGCCGACCTCAAGAAAATAGGTGAGGCTTATGAGTTTGCAAAAGAAGCCCATAGGGGGCAGAGAAGGCTTTCGGGAAAAGGCCAGTTTGAGCACGTGCTGAACGTTGCTTATGTTCTTACAAAGCTGAGGCTTGACACCGAGACATTATGCGCAGCATTCCTGCACGACATTCTTGAGGACACTAATGTAAAAAAAGAGACTATAACGGAGAAATTCGGGAATGAGGTTTTCTCGCTGATAGAGGGCGTCACAAAGATAAGGAGCATAAGGCTGAAGACACATGATGAGGACAGGGCTGAAAACATAAGGAAAGTGCTGCTCGCTACAATCAAGGACATAAGGGTCATACTTATCAAGCTGGCAGACCGGCTGCACAACATGCGGACATTGAAATACCAGGACGAGGAATCAAGGAAGGCAATATCTCGAGAGACATTGGAAATCTACGTTCCAATAGCCTACAAGCTGGGCATGTACAGGCTGAAGTCAGAGCTTGAGGATTTGAGCCTTAGGTTCCTAAAGCCTGACATATACCAGGAGCTGAAGAACAGAATTGCGAAAAAGAAGGAAGAGCGCGACCGCGAGATTAGGGCTATAGTGGACAGGGTAAGAAGGGTCATGGCTGAGAAAAGGATTGATGCAAGAATCTACGGAAGGGCAAAGAACTTTTACAGTATTTACAAGAAGATGACGAAAAAGGGCATACCCTTTGAGCAGATTCACGACTTATACGCAATAAGGATAATCGCAACAACAAAAGATGACTGCTACAGGGCTTTGGGTGCCGTGCACGAGACATGGACGCCGCTGAGGGAAAGGTTTGACGATTACATAAGCACTCCCAAGCCAAACATGTACCAGTCAATACACACAGAAGTGCTTATGGACAAAAAGCCTGTTGAGGTGCAGATACGCACATTGGAGATGCACCACCTTGCCGAGGAGGGCATTGCGGCTCACTGGCGCTACAAGGAAACTGACAGGGACAAGAAGTTTGACCGAAGGATGGCCTGGCTCAAGCAGATTCTTGAGTGGAAAACATCGAACTCTGCAAAGGAATTCATAGAGGACCTGAAAATAGACGTCTTCAAGGACGAGATTTTCGTAATGACTCCAAAAGGCGACCCAATACTTTTGCCTGAAAAAGCAACGCCGATTGACTTTGCCTTTGCGGTCCACACAGACATAGGCAACCACTGCGCCAGGGCAAAGGTGAATGACAATGTTGTGCCCCTGGACACTGAGCTCAAGAGCGGGGACATATGCGAAATAATCACAGCCAAGAATGCCACTCCCTCCAGAAACTGGCTGAAGTTTGCAAAGACAAACCTTGCAAGGGCAAAGATCAGGCAGAGCCTCGGGATAGTGCTTGAGTCTGATTCAAGAAGCGACGGGCTTGAGAAGATAGATATCTCTACAATGATTGAAGGGCTTAAGCCTGAAAAAATTTCAGTGCCAAAGTGCTGCAACCCGAAATACGGCAGGGATATTATCGGATATCGCATGAAAGACGGCAAAATTGCCGTCCATGCTGCTACATGCGTAAATCTGCTTGAGCTTGATGAGGGAAGGAAAGTCAAGCTCAGCTGGAAGAAAAATGAAAAAAGCAACATGATAAGGATAAAAGTGGAGTTCATAGACAGGATTGGGCTTTTTGCAGACCTGCTCGGAATATTCTCCAGGATGAAGGTAAATATTCTGGAGGTGCATTCAAAGCAGACAAAGCACAAGATTTACCTTGTGTTCGGCATAAATGACCTGGAAGCGCTCCCTGACATTATACCGCAAATCAAGAGCGTCAAGAATGTCATTGACGTCATAGTGGATTAGATAAATTCTTATATACTGAACTTCAAATTATGCCTTGCAGATGTCAGATTATACCAACCGGCTTGGAGTCGCAAGCTTTATTCTCGGAGTAGGAAGCATAATCCTCTGGCTCGGTCCAGTGTGGGACATGATTGGGAAAATCTGGTATTCAATGGGCAACCCGCCGCAGATGCTGATTTACAGCGGCGCTTTGGGAGATATCTTGGGCATAATCGGAATGTATTGCGCCCTGATGCAGTGGGAAAAGCACAGGACAAGGACTGCCATCATGGGGCTCGTGCTGAGCATGATAGGCACAGGGCTGTCGTCTTATTATTTCTTCGCGTTCCACCTGCTGTAGAAATATTTTAAATGAAAAGTTTTATATAATTTGCATGACGAGCAAGCAGCTATGAAAACGGTAACTATCCCTTTATCTGAATATAAGAAATTGAAAAAGAAAGCTGAGGTGGATGAAGAGCTCCTCGCAAAATGCAGGGCGAGCTTTGAAGCCTGCAAGAAATGCAAAGTCAAGGAATGGGCGCCTAAATAAGCCCTTTCTTTCTTAAAAAATCAAATACGTATTGGTGATATCTGGCAGTTTCATGGGCTATTCGGTTTATTGTGCCTTCCTGTGCTTTTTTATCGCTTACGGCTGCTATCAGAATAACTGACCAATCCTCATAAATCAAATAATATAGCCGCTTCTTGCCAAACTTCTTTTCCCTAAGGAATGGAAGCCCCAGCGGCTTTCCAACGACGTCGCCCTCTTCGTAAAGCTGCTTCAAAATCTTCTCAACCATGACCTTATCAGAGTTGTCAAGCTGCGCTATCTCCTTTTCAACAGGCTCAGGCAGCAAGATGCGGAAGGGTTCGGGCATATACCACTTCGAGCTATTTTTGTTATTTAAGCGTTTTCGTTTCAAAAGTCTTAAATAAGCAAATTGCCAGTAGCTTTAATAATGGCTAAAAGACAAGACAACATGTTTGGGATTGCAAGCCTTATTTTGGGAATTGTAAGCATAATATCCATCCTGGAAGTGTCATTTGCTGTGGCTTTGGGCATTCTGGCGATTGCTTCTTCCCTAAAACAAATCACCAAATCCCCTAACGGCATTGCAACAGCAGGGCTGATTACGGGAATTATTGGATCAATGTTTGCCCTCGGCGTTAAACTCCTGAATGGATTATGGTTCGACTAAAATGAAGATACAGAATAAAAAGACCGACAAAAACGGCTTAACAATTGGAAAAGCGAGCTTGATTTTCGGGATATTAAGCACAATATGCTCTTCATTTGTGGCAATTATTTTCTGGGTAGAGCGGCTCCACATAATAGTCAATCCGTACGTAGGCAATGCCTTGGCGATTATCATGTATACGCTTCCAATTTTTGGAGTGGTCTTTGGAATTATCGGGATAGCACTGGCCGTCAAGTATAAGCAACAGCATGGCAAAGCTAACTTGGCTTTGGCGCTAAGCATAATTGGAACTGCTTTCTCAGCCATTATGCTTCCACTAGTCCTTGTTGTGTTATTAATTATAACGGGCTACTTTGGCTGAGACGGTCTATATTTCAGTGAAAATTCAATATACTGCCAAAAAACATAGCTCCCGCTAATCTTCATTTTCTTGTAAAAGAAATGAAAGACCGTGTAGGTGGCTGAAGAGCAACGTTGTTATATAATATAACTATTAAACGCCATTAGTGCGTTTCTGTTATATAATATGAAAAACATATAATATAACCAAAAAGCTTAAATAGAACGCTTTCGTTATACAATATTAAATGGCTTCGACTGAAGATATTTTGATCGGGAATGTCAGAGAGTACTTTAAGAATGCAACGGAAGCGTCTGCCAGAAGGGAATATAACACGGCAGTAACGCTGCTTTTCAAGACTATGTCTGCCCTTTCAGACCTGCACTTGCTAAAGAAAGAAGGGAGGCTCCCATCAAGCCACAGCGACAGGTTCAGGACATTGGAATTAAAATACAAGGAGATTTACCTTATTTTGGACCGGAACTTTTCTTTCTACCAGGACAGCTACAGGACGAAATCAACAGAGGAAACTGCGGAGGTAATGAATGAAGATGCTAGAAAACTTGCCAAAATCGTTAATTTTGAGTTGTAGGAGAATAAAGAACGAAGAAATCTTCGATATAGTGGCTTACGGCTCTTCTGTAAAGGGAAAATTCAAGCCGAAGGATATTGACGTCATGCTTATTTTCTTACATTCCCCCCTAAGGCAGAGGCAGGAAATTGTGCAGCAGTTGAAAGAAAGCACAAGAGAAGTTCCGAGCCTTGACGTAAGGAGCATGAATTTTTCAGAATTTTTTGACTCGGCATTCCTTGCCCGTCAGGGAATCCTGACTGAGGGGATGAGCTTGATTGACGGCAAGCCGCTCGCAGAAAAGCTTGGTTTCAAGGCAGTTGCAATATTCACCTACGGCCTTAAAAACCTTTCCCATAATGAAAAGACAAAGTTCACTTACGCCCTGATAGGAAGAAAAAGCAAGGGCATGGTGAAGCTACTGGAAGGCAAGCCATTGGGCAGGGGAGCTGTAGAAATACCAATCACCAAAAGCGCTGAATTTGAAGAGTTTCTGCAGAGGTGGAAAGTGAATTACAAAGTGAAGCATGCTTTGATTGCATCTTATGAATAAATTTAAATAAAACGCAAGCAAGGAACAACTAAATGGCTCAAGCGCAGGACAACAAGCTCGGCATCGCAAGCCTGGTGCTGGGGATAATAGGAGTTATTATGCCTTTCCTCGGGTATTTAGCTTCAAAATTAAGATTTTTCAGCGGAGAGAATTTGTATCACAACATAGTAATAGACTTTTTTATTGTTGTGGTTTTATGCATCCTTGGTTTAGGCTGCGGAATAGCTGGAATAATCCTATCGAAGAGGCAGAAAAATATTCGCCGGAGCGGACTCTCAACAGCAGGGCTCGTATTAGGAATAATAGCCATAATAATTAATGGAATTCTCTTAGCGATAGCACTTCTTGCATTAAGCCAAATAGGAAGCTTGCGCTTTGGTTTAATTGACCCTCTAATCTAAGAAAGAGGTTCCGGGAAACAGCAGCGCTCTCGCTAATTTCAATTCTTTTGTAAAAGAAATGAAAGACCGTGTAGGTGGCTGATGGGCGATTAGTAGCCGCATGCTGAGAGCCTCGTTACCTTAGCTCGTACACACCGACTCTATCAAACCCGTATTTTACGGGAGCCCAAGACGTCTATTTTCGAGGAGAGTTTCGCACTTAGATGCTTTCAGTGCTTATCTCTTGGGGCGTAGCTGCCCGGCTTGCCTTGTAAGACAACCGGTAGACCAGAGGCCTCGAATCCCCGTTCCTCTCGTACTAGAGGATCCTTTCCCTCAGACGTCACGCATTTCCAGCAGATATCAAACCAACTGTCTCACAACGTTGTGAACCCAGCTCGCGATCCCTTTTAATGGGTGAACACCCCCACCCTTAGCCGCTTCTGCACGGCTAGGATAGGAAGAGCCGACATCGATGTAGCAAGCCTCGCCGTCGATAGGAGCTCTCGGGCGAGACAACTCTGTTATCCCCGGAGTAACTTTTCGGTCGTCTCAGGCCCCAATCAATGAGGCACTGAGGTTCGCTAGGCCGCGCTTTCGCGTCTGAATTCCTTCTTGTCAAGAATCCAGTCAGGCTGGCTTTTGCCCTTGAACTCACCGCCGGATTTCTGACCCGGCTGAGCCAACCTTTGGTCTCTACTGATATGCTTTCAGCAGAGTGCCACCCCAGCCAAACTGTCCGCCTATAGTTGTCCTCTTATTAGGAGTGAACGACGCAAGCATCGCAGAGTGGTGTTTCATCGGCGTCTACACTTGATCTAGCGACCAAGCTTTAGCAACTCCCACCTACGCTACACAGCAATGCTCGCGTCATAGCAACAAGCTACAGTAAAGTTTCACGGGGTCTTCGCTTCCCACTGGAAATCCCTGGCCTCTTCACCAGGAGAGGGTGTTCGGAGGGTTCTGGTTGGGGACAGTGAGGGCGTCGTTACGTCACTCATGCGCGTCGTCAATCAAACGACAAGGTATTTCGCTCACGTCTGTTACTTACTAAGACCTTCCCTTTCGGAAAGGCGGGTTAACATTTCTGTTAACCTCCCAACATCGCTGCTGGGGTCGGACTATATCTTCATCCTTGCGGATGTTTGGCATATAGTCTCTGAGGATTCTAGACGATTTGTCTAGTCTTTCCTGCTGATTATCCGCATCTCACACGTTTTCACTACAACTACTTATCTGTTGTAGTAGTGGAGAATTCTCGGACGTTCCAGCATATAGCCAAATTTTGATAAGGCAACTAGGTCACCTTAAGAGAGTTATAGTTACTCCCGCCGTTAACCTGATCTTAGCCTCGTTGAACCGAGGTTTGAATTACAGGCACTGGGCAGACGTCACCGGCTATACGCAGCCTTGCGGCTTAGCAGCCAGTTGTGTTTTTGTTAAACAGTCGCACCCTCTTAGTCACTGTGCCCTGCGTACCCTTGCGGGAATGCAGGGACCCCTTATGCCGAAGTCACGGGGCTAATTTGCCGAGTTCCCTCAACCAGATTACACCTTCACACCTTAGGCTACTCACCTAGGGGCACCAGTGTTGGTTCTTGGTATGGATGTTTAAGATTTTTACAGGCTCGTTTTTCATGGGCCCCAGGCCTCGGCTGAATGCCCCTTGCGAGACACCGTTCCCAGCTTTACTCAGCTTCTCATCATTACGACACTCCGCTGACTTATGCTGGTTAGCACAGTTTTATGTGTCAACCTAGCCAGAAGCGTCACAAGCCCGTCTTGTGTCGCCACGCATACTTAAACAGTACCGGAATATTAACCGGTTGCCCTTTCCCAACTTACTATTAGGAGGTTGGTTAGGACCAACTAACCCTTGGCTGAACTACATTGCCAAGGAACCCTTGCCCTTTCGGTGGTACAGATTCTCACTGTACTATGATCCTACTACCGCCAGGATTTTCATTCCTACTAGGTCCACATCCTCTCACGAAGACGCTTCTGCCCTAGCAGGACGCCTTGCCTACCGCAATCT
>JAZDGJ010000007.1:0-7058 GCA_043807015.1 Candidatus Woesearchaeota archaeon
ATAGCTGACAGCTCAATAATGGAGGAAACTTCTGACGGCGGAAAGCAGATGAATTCATCAGAGTCGCTTGTTTCCTACTACAAGGCAGGCAAGGTCAAGATTTACCCTGAGACATTCACCCTTAGCGTAATACGCTACTTGCCTGATTCCATGCTTAAGATGGTTGAGAGGGCTGGAAAATGAAAGCAGTCTTGCTTTTCCCGTTGATGCTGCTGGCGCTCTCAGCATCTGCCTCTGCTGACACAACTGTCTTTGACAAATATGTCTACAGTGCAGAGTCTGTCCTTATAGACACAACTGCGTTTACCATATACCTCGCAGCAGGGCACACAGAAATAATTGCTGACTACGGCACAGGAATCGTTTCCATTCACAACAGCACCTGCGCATCTGTTGACATTGCAAAGCTCTGCGTTGACAACATCCTCTTCGACACCACAAAAAAGGAATACAAAATAAAGCTCAGGGGGATTTCCACTGCCCCTTCGCTGGCAATAACAAGAACCTTTGCCGATGATGAGGTCAGGGTTGGCGAAAAAGTCGGCGTTACGGTGATAATCAAAAACAGCGGGGGTTATACAGGAAGCGTGTATTACAACGACAGCTTCCCCAAAGGGATTGTTGAGGCTGGTGACAGTGAAGACGCATCAATCATCGGCAACTCTGCCATCTGGAAGGGCTATTTAGAAGCGGGCGCTTCCGAATCGTTCAGCTACAGCTTAAAGGCAAATGCAACATTTGAGCGGGATTTTGTTGCTTCGCTTGACTACATGAGAGGTCTTACTCAGAAGACCATTTATTCGTCAACAGCAAAGCTTAAGGCTGTCCTGCCGCTGGAGATTATTGCTGCAATCAGCGCCTCTTCAGCTTATCTTGAGGAGCCGGAAAACATCACAATCAACGTTACAAATCTTGGGCGCGAAACAATACTGCCGAGGGTTGAAATTACATTTGACAGCAACACAGTAATTACGGGATATCCGCAGCAATTCACAAAGTCAGGGCAAACATACACATACTCTGAATACCTGATGAAGTCAAACCTTTCTGCAAAAAACATTTCCAAGCAGTTTGTCTTCCTCTTCAAGGGCATAAAGGCAGATACGCTGGGCATAACGATTAAGTCGCAATACAAGGACTCCCAGGGCACAATCAGGAAACTAAGCGACATTAAGCGCGATATCTCAATACGAAACAAGGGCGTGAAAGCCAGGAGCAATTTTGGCGACGCCCAGCTTGAGCCAGGGCAGTTCAAAAACCTGAAGATATGGGTGCAAAACCTAAACCCTTACTCTGTCATAAAAAACGTTTATGTAAAGACAAATACTTCTGTTGCATATGTAAGCGACGCCTACTTTGGCACCCTGCTGCCTATGGGGCAGGTCAATATAGTGGATGAAAACTTTTACGCGCCTGAGGTGTTGCGCGCTGAAGGGTTTATCTTGACAACAAACGTATCATACCAGACAATAGACGGCAAGAATTATTCTGAGTTGTTCAAGGATACGCTTACCGTAAGGCCGGTCTCGGAACTTGTTATAACAAAGACACCCCAGTCAGCAAGCTTAAAAGGAGGCTCTGAAGTTGTGGTTACAGTAACCGTCAGGAACCCAAGGGGCACTGAGCTGAGGAATGTGGCTGTGTCAGAAAAGATTCCCGGGGAATTTGCAGTCAGAGGACCGGTGTCAAAAATAGTTGCCTTGAGGGCTGGCGAAACAGCCACAGTCTACGTTTACACCATCACCGCGCCAAAGCTTCCCACAGAAAAAGAATTCTCCATTAACACCACTGTGGCGTATTCTGAGGCAGATGCAAGGGAATACTTCATTGACCCCCAGCTCTACACGTATTCTGCAACCAGCAAAATAAAGGTGCAGCCTGAAGAATTTTCCCTCTCTGCCACAAAGACAACGACAGCAGGCGATGTTTACAAAGGAGACATAATAGGCACAAAATATGTAATCACAAACCCCACTGCTGACAAGACTGCCAAAAACATTGTGATAACTTTCCCCCTGCAAAAGGAATTTGACTCAGCCGGAAGCAGGACTTACGAAATTGCGGGGCTTGCCCCTGGAGAAAGCATAGTAGTGCAAGATGAAGAAAAGATAAGGCCGAAGTATTCTGGCTTGTTGCTGGCTGAAAAAGCAAACCTGACTTACAAAAACTCATATGGGGACGTTTTCTCAGTGC
This sequence comes from Candidatus Woesearchaeota archaeon, assembly GCA_043807015.1. GTDB lineage: Archaea > Nanobdellota > Nanobdellia > Woesearchaeales > UBA10216 > JAZDGJ01. Next base: position 2,194 of record JAZDGJ010000007.1, read on the forward strand.
TTTCCCCTTCAGCCACGGTGACTGTGAAGGCGAAGCAAGAGAGCTCTCCCATGGTTGTTGTTGAGAAGTCTGCGCCAAAAAAAGCCAACAACACAGACCCATTCATTGTAAACCTTATAGTCTCCAATATTGGCACAAAGGATACGAGTGTAGCTTTAACTGATGACGGCAACACTTGGAACCTAAGCCTGAAAGCAGGAACAAACGCCTCAGTTTCCTATTCAAAGCAGCTTGCCCAAACCGGCTCAAGCACGCTTTCACAGGCAGTTGCATCATATGCGTATGGTGTAACTTTCACAACCGGCTCAAACAAGCCTGAAGTGGTTGTTGTAAACAAGCCGCTGCTTAAGATAGAGAAAATCGCGCCTGAATACGTCAACAACGTTGAGAATTTCACAGTGCAGCTGAAAGTAACCCCCTTAGGCAAATCCATCAGCAATGTAAGAATATATGACGGCGGATATTCTATTGACATTCCGGAGCTGTCTGAAGAAAAAACATACTCATACCAGACCACGATGGGGCAGCTTGGCTTAGTAACACTACAGCCTGCAATAGCCTCCTATTCGCTGCGGGGACAAAATTTCTCCGAGACCTCAAATTCGCCAGCAGTAACAGTTGCTGACAAGCAGTTTATTTCTGTGAAAAAGGCAGTGTCGCCCGAGCAGCTCAAGTCGGGGCAGGAAACTACTGTCACAATAACAGTCTCAAATTCCGCTGCCAATGAGATTTCTGCAGAGGTATCAGATGGCGAAGAAAGCTGGCAGCTGACAATTCCTTCGGGAGAGAACGAATCTGTTTCCTATAAGTTGTCGGTCAAAGAGACAGAGGTGCTTCCAGCTGCAAAAGCCAGCTACAACTATGCGGGAAAGGCCCTTGAATCGCTTTCAAACAAGGCAGTCGTCCAGGTGTCAAGCGAGGCAAAAGTTATTAAAGGAGAAAGCAGCCCGACTATTATTGACAAGATTGTGAATTTCCTGAAGGCAATCCTTACCTGGAAAAGGGCGTCATAAAGAGGTGAAACAATGGGCATTTTTGACAAGCTTACGTTCTGGAAAAAGAAGGATGATTTGGCTCTTAGCAATATGGGCGGGCTTCCAGGAGGCATGGCTGACATCAGCCAGATGCCTGGCGACGACTCTTTCGGAGCAGACATTGGTGGCATGCCTGGCCAGCCAATGGGTCAGTATCCTCCTCAGCAGTATTCTAGGCAGACATATCCGCAGCAGCAATTCCAGCAGCCGTCATTCTCAGGCTATCCGAGCCAGCAGCAATACGGCAACCGCGAACTTGAGGTCGTTTCTGCAAAGCTTGACGCCCTTAAGGCATACATGGACAGCATAAACCAGAGGCTTGCCAACCTTGAAAGGCTTGCAGAGCAGCAGCAGTCAGGAAGGAGATGGTAAAGCGCTTTTTGCTCGTCTTAATCTCTGTTGCAGTTCTTGACAGGATATCAAAAGTTCTTGCAGTTGAATTCCTGCCTTATTCCCTCAACACAGGAACATTGTTTGGGATGCTCAAAGGCACAAACCTGATTTTCATCCTGCTGACTCTTGCAATAATGGCTGTCCTGCTCTACTATTATTTCCGGTTCGTGAAGGGCTCAGCACTGGGCGACACTGGTGCAGGGCTGATAATGGGCGGCGCCATCGGAAATTTGGTGGACAGGCTCGCTTACGGCGGCGTAATAGACTTCATAGACCTTAAATTCTGGCCCAGCTTCAACCTTGCAGACTCGGCGCTTGTGATAGGGCTTTGCCTGTTCGCATTCAAAAATATCAAGAAGTAAAACTACTTCTTCTTCCTCTTGGATTTCTTGATTACAGTTACCTTTGGCTTCTTTTCTTCTGGAAGCTGTTTCGCAACAGAAGCCTTCTTCGAGGCTGCCTTTTTCTTTGGGACCATCTTCATAGGTCCTGATATCGCTATGGCAAACCCGACAAGGCTTATAACTGTAACCATCCAGAGTATGATGCCAAACCCGCCTTCTGCAAACTGGAACGCGCAGTAAATAAGCGCCGCAAGGAAAAACACAAGCATAAGGCTATAGCTCTTCCTAGTGTCCCAAATAAACATCAAGCTGACGAGTGCAAGCACTGCAAGCACGCCAACAAAAACAAGCGAAACCGTTGAGTCCAACCCTCTGTTGAGAAGCAAAATCAGAGAACCAAAAAAACTTAGCAACAATAGCCCTGAGACGAAGTATTTTTCAGCCATAATGTGACATTGGTAATCCCCTTATATAAATTTTGCTATTTTAAAGTAGTGGCTGGCGGAATATGCTATAGGAGCGAGCGGAATAAACTTATCTCCTATATGCCTCATCATGGTGGCCGAAGAATAAGAACGATACTGCTTTTCTTGGCTCGTCAACTTCAAAGATAAGGACAAAGCTTTTCAGTATGTGAACACGCCTTTCGCCAGTCATATCATATCTCAACGGCTTATAACGTTCGGGGCTCTCAATAATCTCCTCCATCTTCTTTCGCAGTGTCTTTTCAAGGAGAGTGTTCTTTTTGCACGTTTTTCTGATGCTGTTCTGGCAGGACGGTTTTATCTCTATCGCGTAAGTCATCTGAGGATGTCAGAAACAGACCTTGCTTTTATAGATTTTTCTTTCTTAACTGCTTTCATACGCTCAATAAAATCCTCTCTTAGAGGCAGTTCATCAGCAGGGTGCCAGTCCATCTTTTCACAGAACTCCAGATCATCGTCGCTTATTTTTCCTGCCTTAATATAGTCTTCAAAAATCAGTTTCTTGGTTGCCTCTTCTCTCGCTATCTCGCTCCAGTTAATCCACGAAAATGCCTTTAGCTGGTTCTTCAGATCCTTAGGAACAGATAAAGTTACCGAAGCCATCATAGACCCCCAGAGTTTTTTAACTCCTCAAACTTCTTAAATTCGCAAACCCTCCTTTCAAATCTCTGCTTGAGGTACTCCGCCCAGTTTATCTCAGGATGCTCATCTATCTTCTTCTTTAACTCACCAGGTATTGATACTGTGAACGTTTCCATTTTTAACAAACTAATTTTCGTATTAACACTAGAATTAATTCGTATATTTAAATCTTTCTTATCCGACAGAATCCCTCTCCGCAATCTTTATATACCATGTAGGAATTTTCCGTGCCAATGAGCAGAAAGAAGGAGGAGCAGCAAAGGCAGGAGGAAATAGCACAGGAAATAAGGCACGTAAAGCTACCAAGAGGCAAGGAAACCTTTGGCATTGTGGAGCAGCGCCTCGGTGGAGCACGAATGAGAGTCAGGTGCCTTGACAGCAAGTTAAGAATCTGCCGTGTGCCAGGAAGATTCAAGAGGCAGCTCTGGATCAGGGAAGGAGACACAGTCCTTGTGGAGCCCTGGGAGCTTTGCGGAGACGCTAAGGGCGACATCATATTCAAATACCGCAAATCACAGATTCAGTTCTTGAGGCAACGCGGCTATTTGAAGCAGCTGCAGGAGTTTGAGGAGTTCTGAAACGCTGTGGTTTTCAATTACACTGCGTTTCACCTGAAACCTTTATAAATTGTTTTTCATTCGCTTTCATGGTGGTTGTCTCAAAAGAATCACTTGAAAAGGCGGTTTTCTCTTCAATTAAGGAGCTTCATGCCAAAGGGCGCACAAATTACCGATGTCACGAGCTTTCAAGAGCGCTCTGCCAGCTATTGCATAAATATGGCTTTGAAGCAGTAGTCAAAGAAGGCACACTGGAGTATAATGTGGGTTTTTTGCTGAGTTTTATGAGCGAGTTTTCTGAAATATTGCGCCGAGACTTTAGAGACTCAGAACTGACATCAAGCATACCTGTTTACAGCTCGTGGTGCGAGGTCGAAGGTTTCAGGATTGCTGGGCACTATTCCTTTGACCTGCCTCACGGAACCAAAGTCCAAAATTTGCTCTTAATACGAACAGAAGCCGAGCTTGAAGGAAAAGTGAAATTTCACTATACGCGCTCGAAGCAATTTTCCGTGTTGGGAAAGGAGTGCCTCTTGATTCAAGCCAGCAGACGAGTCCTTATTCCCTTCTGCATCGTAAACTTAAGGACTGAAATTTACCGCAACCTTTAAATACTGGGCTGGAAATGCTATGAATACAATTTTTATTGGGGGTGCACAATGGAAAGTGCAGCAAGACCTTTAGATGCATTGAATGCGGCAAGAAACAAGAGAGTGCTTGTAGAGCTGAAGAACGGAAAGCAGTTCGTTGGAAAGCTCAAGGCTTTTGACATACACGTCAATGTGGTTCTCGAAGAGGCAGAAGAGCGCGAGAACAATGAAGTGAGAAGGAAGCTCGGTTCTGTCTTCATAAGAGGAGATACAATCATAGTAATCTCACCACAAGATTAGTGATGTAGCATGACTAAAGGAACTCCTTCAATGGGCCAGAAGTCTGGCGGAAAGAACATGATACACTGCCGCCGGTGTGGTGAAAGGACTTATCACATCCACCACAAGGCATGCTCAGGCTGCGGCTACGGCAAGTCAGCAAAGATGAGAGATTACAAGTGGCTGAAGAAGTAGTAGCCACTTTGCGATTAGTTATTCTGCGGTAAATTTATGAAGTAATCCAGATTTCTGCTGTTCTTATGGTTGCGACTTTGTATGAACGGTTAACACGTATTGATAGTGTAGCTTCTGCTGTTGGGAATCTTGAAGACTTCAGAAAGCGAACGCAAGGTTTGTTTAGTGGCTCGTCTATGCCAGAACTGCCGAAATTAGGACTTGTAGAAATTTCTGCTTGGGAAAAATATGCGGGTGCACTTAAGAACGTTGTGACCAAAAAGATAATAGAAGAGTATGAAACCAATCCTATCCTATCCAAAGCGATTGAAGGTCATAGCATAGAAGATGCTGTGAGAGAGTTGGG
>JAZDGJ010000008.1:0-3540 GCA_043807015.1 Candidatus Woesearchaeota archaeon
TGCTTTCATTCTCCATACTCTGGTTCTTCATAACGCTCCTGCCGTTCTCAAACATCATCCCGATACAAACCCTGATGGCCGACCGCTATCTCTATCTGCCTTCGCTTATTTCAGCAGTCCTGATTCCGCTTTGCATTATGAAAATTTTTGCCAGAAAGAGGATGGCGGCTGTCACTTTGCTCATGGTGTTGATAGCTGTCTTTGCAGGCTTCACAATAAAAGGAAATACTGAATGGAAGGATGAGCTTACTTTGTGGCAGATAGCTGCTGAGAGGAGCCCTAACACTTCTGCTGTATTCAGCAACCTTGGGCACGCATATGAGCAGGAAGGCGATTATGCAAAAGCCCAGGAAAGCTTTGAAAAGGCAATTGCCCTTGACCCTGAAAATCCAAAAGCCCATTACAACCTTGCCACGATATTCATAAACGCAGGGATGTATGACCGTGCACTCAAGCAGCTGATGACAGCATCTAACCTTAAGCCTGACTACTACCAGGCATATGACCTCATGGGGCTTACTTATTATTACCTGGCTCTTGAAAACCAGAATGCAAGCAGCACATTACTGGCAAACGCGCGCACAAGCCTTGAGAGAAGCATAGAGCTCAACCCTGAATTTTCAAAGGCGTATAACGACCGGGGCGTAGTCTATGGTGAAATGGGCAGATTCAATGATTCAATAGCCAATTTCAAAAAAGCTATTTCGCTTGACAGCATGAATGACGAGGCTTATTTCAACTTAGGCATTGTTTACGAGTTCCTTGGAGAATCTGCGCTTGCAAAGGAAAACTTCGTAAAAGCATCCCAACTGAAACCCGAGAATAACAGCTATGCAAGGAAAGCAAGCATGCAAGGCTAAACTTTATATACGCTTCTCAGAAACCGCTCAATTGAGGTATTGTCTTTATGCTAAAAGCGATTTTTTTTGACATGGATGGTGTCTGGGCAGACAGTCTTGAGCCAGGACTTGAACGCATGATTGCTGAATCCGCTAAGCACGGCAAAAAGATTAGTGCCTCCCCAGAAGATGTCAGGCAGCAGGGTATCATGGCACTCTTAAAGCAGAACGATTTGCCACTCTGGAAAGGTCTTTGGTACTTCAAGAATGTCCAAGAGGAAATGGCACGCACACATGCTTACCGCGAGATAAAGCCGATTGAGGGCATGATTAAGCTGCTCCTTGAAATAAGAGACGGCTGCAAAATAGGCATAGTCACAAGCAATCTGCGCGGAAACGTAGATGACTTTCTTTCAGCTCACTCATTAGAAGTTGACTACATATATACAAGAGCACTGCCACTTAACATCCCGTTTTTCGGCAAGCCGTATAAGCTTGAGCGGGGGAGGAAAGCTTCAGGAGCCAGGAAAGAAGAGGTCCTCTTCATTGGAGATGAACTCCCAGACCATAGAGCAGCAATAATAAACGGGATACCCTTCGTAGCGTATGCTGGTCCTGGAAGCTACACCACCGGAAAAGTGTTCGCCGAGCGCAATGTACCTCAAGATTACATCGTTGAATCGCCAAGCGAACTGCAGAGGACAATACTCATGCGCAAATGACAAAGCTCCTCATCTTTGACTTTGACGGCGTCATTGCAGACAGCCTTCCTGCAGTTGTGGGAATAATCAATTCTGAGCTTAACCACCACATCGGCAGCCAGATCACTCCTGAAGAGATAAGGGCATACGGCGCAAAAGCCCTGTTCAGGAAATTCGGCATATCCGGGCTTAAGATGTTAATTTATTCGCGGCAGATGCACGAAGCAGTTGGAAAACATCTGCATGAAATAAAGCCATGCATGGGCATGAAAGAGCTTCTGCAGAGGCTTAAATTCTGCAAGTTAGCCATTGTCACGAGCAATTCAACCCAAAATGCCCAGGATTTTCTGGAGAGCAACTCAATTAAATGCTTCACTTTTGTTTTGGGCGGCGTAAGGATGTTTGGAAAAGAGTCAAAACTGCGGCAGGCTATGAAGCTGGCTCACTCAACAAGGGAAAACACCCTTTTCATCGGCGACGAAGTCAGCGACATAGAAGCAGCCAAAAGGGCAGGCGTTAAAATAGCAGCCGTCACCTGGGGCTTCAACTCAAAAGAGCTTCTTGAGAAGGGAAAGCCTGATTACCTGATTGACAAGCCTGAACAGCTTTTGAAACTGATTTGACAAAAATTTAAATACTTCTCAGCCAAAGTGTTGCCTTGATGAAGAACAGGACTCTGGCGATAATAGCTTTTATCTTTCCTTTATTAGCCGTTATTTCTGCGACTATAGCACACTCGCTTCGGCCTTATGGTTCTTTTGAAGTGTGCGACAGGATTCTTGCAGTAGTCATTCACCGTCTGACGGTTTTAGCGGTCACCTGGCTGCCATTACTGGGTATTGTTCTGGGGATATTTGCGCTGATAGGAGATAGAAAGAAAGATGAAATAAGAACGCTGCTGGCAAGTTTAGCGATAATAATGTCCATACTCGTATTTCTCTCATCATACTTTGGCATTTTGAATCCACAGAATTTTTCGCCCGACAGATGTGAGTTTCAGCAGGGCTTTTACTGCAAGGAGCATCAAGTGATTGATGCGGGCAAAGATAAAATGAGTTTTTATGAATTCACTTTCCAGAATGCCCGCGGAACTGGCATGATGATTGAAAGAATAACCATAAGAGGAACTGGTCGTTGCCTGAGTAATGTATTTTGCGATACGGGCAGTAGCCTTACTGATTACAATTGGTCCGGCAAGCCTGGCTTGCACGTAGAGAATGGCGCTAGTGTTAATGTGGAGGTTCCTTGTGGCATAGGCACATTTAGTGGCTTGGGTGGAAGATTCAAGATGAACTTTGACGTTAACGTAACCTGGTATGATGCGGCTATGAACCAAAAATATAACCACCTCATGCAAGGCCAAGTGCTTGAATGGATAGAATCTCAATGAAATTTGATACGGCTTCAATTCAAAAAGTTTATATCCTACTATTCTCCAGGAAACACTATGGCGTTCACGTTCCAGTTTGAGCTTAACTCTGGCATGTTTGTGCCGCTTGTAATCCTTATCACGCTGCTTTTGCTCTTCATCAGGCAGGGATACAAGTACAGGGACACAAGATACCTTTTCATAGGGTTCCTCTGCATGACTGCCAGTGCGTTTTTTGCGTTCATACAGCCGACTGAAATAACAACCAGCCAGACTGCTGGCTTGATATCCCATATTTTTGCTGGAGCAACCGGCTGGCTACTCTGGCTTGACGCAAAGCGCATCCTTGAAATACAGGAGGTTAAACAGTGAACTACCTGCTTTTCGCGATAGACCTTGCGGCAATCGCCGGCTTTTCCAGCGCATTCTACAGTTCCCTTAAAGTAACCAGGGTAACCAACCTCTTCTCACCCAGCGCCGCAATAAGGTCAATTGCGCTATTCAACGGGGTTATCTGGTGCGTCCTCCTTGCTTTCCACTCATATTCTGGCAGCGTGCTTGTCGACCAGGCAGCAGCCTCACTCCTTGCGTTCATGGGCGGGCTTTTCACAGCGCTGATTGTATCGAGGAG
>JAZDGJ010000009.1:0-6717 GCA_043807015.1 Candidatus Woesearchaeota archaeon
TTGGAAGCAGGAGGGCAGGCATTCAACAAAATTCTGCCTGGAAACTCAGTAGAGACTTTCATATTTGAAACTCCGCAGGGAATAACAGCGCTTAAGCTTAGCCCGGCAGATGACTTTATGGCAGACAATACTGCATACATAAGTGCGCCTGATGCACAAAAGACAAATGTGCTCCTGATAACAAATGCTGATAAAAGCAACCTGAAGACTGCACTTTCTGCTGCAAGGGACATAAAGCTGACTGTAAGCCAGCCGCCTGTGGTGCCAAGCTTTGACTTTGACGTGATAATAGTTGACAAAGTTGAGCTGCAGTACATGCTGCCTGGCTTTTACAGTGACATAGCCAAGAAGGTCAAGGAGGGCAAAAGGCTTATAGTGGCTGTGCAGGATAATATGCCCTCATTCTCAATACTGCCTGTCAAAACCGGCGCAAAGAAAGAAGCCAGCGCTTCTGTCGTTTTTGCAGATACATCATTCACAAAGCACATTGTGACAAAGCACCTTGTCTCAAAATATTTCCTTGCAGAGGCAAAGGAGGGAAGCTCTGTTGTTGCGGCAACTGAAAGCGACGTTCCGCTTATAGCGCTTGGCAGCCATGGGGATGGGAGCGTTGTTTACTACGGCATATTTGACGACTTCAGCACATTCAAGACATCAACAGATTACCCAATATTCTGGGATTCGCTGATAAATTACCTGATGAAGCGCGAGAACCTTGCAGAATACAATTTCAAAACCGGAATGACAATGGCTGTCCAGGAGCAGCAGGTTAAGACGCCTGAGGGCTCCCTGAAGACAGAAAGGATTGCCTTCACCAGCATCGGCGAGTATGAGTTTGAGGGAAAGCGCGCAGTTGCAAGCCTGCTTAACGCAAAGGAATCTGACGTCAGCGGAGAGGCTTCAGAGCTGAAGGCAGAGGAAGCAAAGCTTATTGTTGAAGGGAAATCAGAGAAGGAAAAGAAGAGCTTTGAAGGGCTTCTTGCAGGACTGGCCGCATTGGCACTGCTGGCAGAGCTTCTACTGCTGAAATACAGAGGCGACATATAATGGTGCAGTTCCTTAGCCCAGACCTGCTTTTCCTGATTCCTGCAGTGATACTTCTCCTGGTTTTCCTGATGAACAGGACATTTGTGGGCTTCAGGAACAGGGAGGAATACAAGGGCTACCTCGCAAACAGGAAAAAAACAAGGATGCTGATGCTGATATCAAGGATTGCCATATTCACGCTGCTGATAATAGCCCTTGCCGGACCATTCATCTCGCAGGAAAAGCTGATTAGCGGAAGCCCGAAGCTGAAAATATTCGTAGACAAGTCTGATTCAATGAGCCTGTTTGATACAGGAATAGCTGACACGATAATGGAGCAAGCCAAGAAAGAGATTCCTGTTGAGATGAGGACAATAGCAGTCGGCAACAGGTCTGCATTGGGAGACTCAATACTGAACTATGCGCAGGGTGATGAGAGCATACTCCTCGTAAGCGACGGCAATTCAAACTACGGAAGGAGCCTTGGTGATGTTATGCTCTTTGCCAACATGCTTAACACAACAATAAGCGCCCTTGACATCCAGACAGAAAAAAGCGATGCCCTTGTAAAAGTTCTTGGTCCTATGATGACCACTGTAAATGTTGAGACTGAGCTCTTTGCAGTGATTGAAGAAGCTGGAGAAATGAATTCCTACATGCTGACTGTGGAAGTGGATGACCAAAGGGTTCTTGAGCAGGCTGTAAGCAGCGCATCAACATACTCATTCAAGGTTTCGCTTTCAGAAGGCTACCACAGGATTAAGGCAGAGATTAGCGCGGATGACTATTTCAAGGAGAACAACGTGTTCTACAAGGTCATAAAAGTGGAACCAAAGCCAAAGGTGCTTTTCATGACGAGAACAGGCTCACCGCTGCAGCAGGTAATGGGCTCGCTTTATGATTTGAGCATTGCATCAGCACTGCCTTCTGATTACCAGAAATATTCAGCAATAGTGCTTAATGATTATCCCTCAAGCAGCATTGACGCTGAAGCCCTTGGCGAATATGTTGCAGACGGCAATGGCATTGTTGTGGTTGGAGGAAAGAATTCCTATGACCGGGGCAGCTACAAAAATTCAGTTTTTGAGGGGCTGCTGCCCGCAGTTGTTGGCACAGGAGGCGAGGAAGCAAGAAAGGACGTCAATATTGTGGTCCTTATAGACATCTCTGGAACAAGCTCAGAGCTGGCATCAGCCTCAAGCGACCTGACAAAAGCAGATGTCTCAAAGGCGCTCACACTGCAGCTTTTCAAGGACCTTAAGCCAGACGACAAAGTGGCAGTCATAGCATTCCACACAAAGCAGATACTTGTCTCAGGGCTGTCTGCTTTGTCGCAGAAAACAGACCTTGTGGACAAGGTAAGCAGGATATACTCAGAACGAGGTCCTGGAACCCTGATTGATGAGGCAATTATTGCGGCAAGAAAGCTTATTGCGCCATTGAGCGGCAGCAAAAACATAATCCTGATATCAGACGGAATACCAGGAGGACCTGCCTCAAATGACATTGCAGCAGCAGGCATTGCCGCGCAAAACGGCATAAAAGTATATGCAATACAAGTTGGAGACGACTCCTACGGCGCACAGCACCTGCAGGACATAGTGCAGGCTGCCAACGGAATTTATATGAAGGCAGATGAAAGCAGCAGGGTAAAAGTCATTTTCGGCGAAGGCGCGCCTGAAAAAGACAATTCTTACAGGATGGAAATAGTGAATGGCTATCATTTCATTACAAAGAACCTTGTGCTTGAAGGGCAGGTGACAGGATTCAACTTTGTTGTTCCCAAGCAGAATGCAGACCTGCTTGTGTCAACAGGTGACGGGCACGCGCTACTTACGGTGTGGAGGTTCGGGCTGGGAAGAATTGCCTCATTGTCAACAGACGACGGCTCTGCGTGGGCAGGCCAGATGCTCAACAGCAGGAACTCAAAACTGCTTTCAAAGACTGTAAACTGGGCAGTCGGCGATCTAAGCAGGAACAAGGAATTTGACGTAAGCATGAAGGACACATATCTTGGCGAGCCTGTTGAAGTAAATGTAATCTCAAATGCCCTTCCGATAGATGAGTCTCTCAAGTTTTCAAAAATCGGCGAAAAGCTTTACACATCATCATTCACACCTGAAAAAACAGGCTTTGAAAAGCTCCTAAACGCTATTGTGGCAGTAAACTACAACCGCGAGCTTTCAGCGGTTGGCACTAATGCAGACCTGCAAAGCCTGGTGATTATGAGCAGGGGAGAATTTTTCAAGCCCGATGACGTAAAAGGCATAATAGATAAAGTAAAGACTGATGCGAGAAGGATGCAGACCACAAAGGTAAGCTACACCTGGATTTTCGTAGCTGCGGCACTGGCAATCTTCCTGATAGAGCTTACGGCAAGGAAGATAGCGGAAAATAGAAATATAAGTAAATGAGCGTAGCAATATGACTTACTTCAAAAGAAACGTTAACATAGCGCTTTTAATAATTATAATTATAATTCTCGGCTCGCTTGTGGGCTTGACAGCTTACTACCAGAGCACTTACCGCAACATATCAGTAAGCTACGGGCAGACTGTGGAGCAGGTCAACATGCTGGCAAAGAATCTGACGTTGCAGAAGACAGAGCTGAACAGGACTCTGTCGCAGCTGGAGATAAGGTCAGAGGACAAGACAAAGCTGGACCAGCTTTACGGCGACCTGAGCAGTGACAATGAGCGCCTGAATGCAGAGCTGACAGGAGCGCTTAGCGAGCTCGCAGACAAAAGAGCAGAACTTGAAACAGCCCAGGCAAACCTTCTGGCTGCTCAGCAGGAAATCACAGTTAAGAGCGCCGAGATAACTGATTACAAGGAACAGGTAAAAGACCTTAAGGCAGAAATAAGGGAATTGGAGGACGCGCTTTGCGTATACGACAGCAGCGTGTGCTAATATGAAAACATTCAGGGACGCTGTGAGAGAGGTTGAAAGTGCGTTCAAGCAGCTTGCAGTCTTTGAAATACTCCTTAACAGCCTGATAGTATTCCTTGCATCATACCTTGTGCTGCTGCTCTTTGATGCGAGAATGATATATGCGCTTATTCCGACCCTGGCTTATATGGCTGTATTCTCAGTAAGGCGCTTACGCACGAATAGCGCAGTCCAGGTTGAGTCAAAATACGGCAACCTTAAGGAGAAGTTCAGGACTGCAGTTGAAACCCAGTATACAGAGAATCCTGTTGTAAATGAGCTTCAGGCAGAAGTTCTCCGCGATTTAAGAAAGGTTGAGGAGTCATCATTCTTCAGCGACAGGCAGACTTACATAAAGGCAGGAGTTATAATACTGCTGTGCTTCCTTGTGTTTTACTTCTCGCCGATATCCCTTGCAGGAATATTCCATTTTGACCTTTCAAAGATACTGCCGTCTGACAACAACGGCGGCAATGCGGGAAAAGGCACCAGCGACCCCGGCGCCTATACGGGGGGCATGAAGGAGGGAGGAGAATTGTTTGGCGATGAGGACATATATGGAACGCTCTCGGTTGCAAAGCTTGGCGACAAGACGCTTGAGGTCAAGTTTAACCCTGGCGGATACGAAATGAACATAAAAGAAGTCAAAGACGTCCAGGAAGTGCAGTTTGACGAAGCATACCCCACAGAGATTGCGGCAATGTCAGGAGAGGTGCTTGAGGAAAATATTCCCAAGGAACAGCAGGAATTAGTCAAAAACTATTTTAAGCAGTTAGCGGAGGAGGGTTAATATGCAGGCTTACGATAAGGTTTTCCAGGAAATATTTGAGGAAATGGGCAAAGTGGTGGTTGGCCAGAAGAATGTCATAGAGCAGATACTCGTGGCTATACTTGGAGATGGAAATGCCCTGCTTGAAGGCTACCCAGGGCTGGCAAAGACGCTTTCTGTGAGAACACTGGCAAAGATAATGGACCTGAGGTTCAGCAGGATCCAGAACACCCCTGACCTGATGCCTTCTGACATAACAGGAACTTATGTAATAGAGGAAAAGGACGGCAAGAGGCAGTTCAAGTTCAATCCAGGGCCAGTGTTTGCAAACATAGTGCTTGCAGACGAAATAAACAGGGCAACGCCAAAGACCCAGTCAGCACTGCTTGAGGCAATGCAGGAAAAGCAGGTCACAGTAGGAACATCAACATACAAGCTGGAGCTGCCGTTCTTCGTGCTGGCAACAATGAACCCTATTGAGATGGAGGGAACGTATCCGTTGCCAGAGGCTCAGGCAGACAGGTTCCTGCTTAAAATAAAGGCAGAATACCCTACATTTGAGGAGGAAGCTGAGATTATTAATAGGTTTACAAGCGCCACTGCGGAAAAAAAGCTGCGGGTTGTGCTGACAAAGGAAAACATTTTCGAGCTGCAAAGCTTAACGAAGCAGGTGCCGATTGCCAAGGACTTGAAAGAAAGGATCCTAAGGCTGGTAACAGCAACAAGGATGCAAAAAGACCTGATTGAGTATGGCGCATCGCCAAGGGCATCAATAGCGCTTGTGCTTGCCTGCAAGGCAAGGGCACTAATCAACGGAAGGAACCACGTAAGCGCAGATGACATAAAGGAGATGGCATATCCTGTGCTGAGGCACCGCATAATACTCAACTTTGAGGCAGAAAGAAAAGGCATGACTGCTGATGACGCAATAACCCAGATGCTTCAGAATGTGAAATGATTACAACAGAATTTCTGGCAGGGCTTGACAAGTTCAACCTTATAGTCCACAAAAGGGTTACTTCAAAATACACTGGAAAACGCGAGTCATTATACAAAGGCAAAGGCTCAACAGTGAAAGACCACAGGATTTACGCCTGGGGAGATGACTTCAGGAGCATAGACTGGAAGATTTATGCCAGGACAGACAACCTCTACATCAAGGTTTATGACGAGGAAAGAAACCTAACATTGCATGTCATACTTGACAGGAGCGCCAGCATGAACTACGGCAAGCCCACAAAGTATGATTATGCAGCAATGCTTGGCGTAGGATTTGCGTATCTTGCACTGAAAGACAACGAGAAGTTCCAGTTCGCAACTTTCTCAGACGAGCTTGAATTTTTCCAGCCAAGGAGAGGAATGGGGCACTTGGGGGCAATGGTGGACTACCTCAACAAGACCAAGACAAAAGGAGTGTCGCAATTCGCGAAGAACATGAGCCAATACGGCAAGGTACTAAGCACAAAGGCACTGATTATTGTAATTTCAGACTTCCTCTATGATGTTGCCGAGATTAAGGAAGGGCTTACGAGCCTTGGAAACAACAACCTCAAGGTGATACAGGTATTGGACGCTGGCGAAAGGCACCTCGATATAAGAGGGGATGTAAAACTTGAGGACGTTGAAAGCCACGGCTTCTTGAGGACTTTTATCAGCCAGCGCACAAAATCAGAATACGAGGACAAGATTGAGGGGCACATCTCCGCCATAGGAAAGGAATGCGCTGCCCTGAAGGCAGACTTCCACGTCGTTACAACAGACATGCCAATTTTTGACGCGTTCTACGAGATATTGGGGAAAGACTAAGTCCCTTCTCTCCAGGATTCAGAGTATTTCTTCTGCTCAGGGGTCATCTCGTCGTATGAGATTCCCATTGCCTCAAGCTGCAGCCTTGCAACCTCATCGTCCATCTCTGGAGGCAGAACGTGGACTCCTGGCTTGAGCTTGTTCTTGGCAAGGTATTCACAAGCCATCGCTTGGTTGCAGAAGGACAT
>JAZDGJ010000010.1:0-37396 GCA_043807015.1 Candidatus Woesearchaeota archaeon
GGAAAGCTTGGATTGCCTGCAAGGAGCTACATGCCAAAATCCAAAGAGGAAAAGATTATCTGCATGGCAGACAGCCTTATATTCGGCGACAAGCCAGGCACATTTGAGCAGGTGATTGAGAGATACAGCAAAGAAGTTGGAAAAACGCTTGTAAAAAGGACCCTGCGGCTTTACCGCGAAATCCAGAGGCTGCAGCGATAACTTATTAAGCCAGTCCAAAAACACCAATCTTGAGGGCCTGTAGTCTAGTGGCTATGAGTCAGATGCACTGCTCTGACTAGCAAACGCTTCCTTCACAGGGAAGAGGTCCCCAGTTCGAACCTGGGCAGGCCCACTTTTTTCTTTATTTTGCAAGGCGTATTTGGTTATGCCGTATTTTAATAATTCATCAGGTCTTTTTGACACCTGCAACCACCTTCTTGCATTTCTGAAACCTATATCCACTAAATATTTCCTGATATCCATGATTTTCATTAAACTTATTTTGTAGGCTCTTCGTCTATGACCGCTCTTAAGAATAAAAGAATAGTGCGTTGGATTATATTTCAAATCAGAAAGCATACTTATAATATTCTTAGCTAACAGTTCGGAAGTAGTAGCCCAGGATATTATCAAATAGAAATGGTTCACGCTGTGTCGCCAATATACATTTCCGTCGGTATCAACTAACCCTCTAAGGAAGGATTTCATACATTTATTATCTTCAAGCACAAATTTAGGTGCTTGAAGCCAGTCCAATTTTTTACCACGAACAAATCCCGCTTCAATAAGTAGACTTTGTGCAACTTTTGACTGAAATCGGAATTCGACCGCTAAACGTCTTAAAATGCGCAGATGTTTCATGTCAAAATGGTTTTTATAAAGAGAAAGCACCTCCTGAAAGTAGGTTTCTTCCTTTGGTGATGTTCCGTAACCTACTTCATTAGTTGTAGAGCCCATCCAGCCATCACCTGCGTGAATGCCACAAATTTCAGCAAATTCTATCTGCGAATCATTTTCTAGATCCCTTTTTTTCATACTCAAAACTTCGTAGCAGCGCTTAAATATGTTATCGGAGCATTTGTCCAGTGACCAGTGAAGTCCCTTTCCAAATTCGCTTAGGGACTTCATGTAAACATAGGAAATCTTAAAAATCAAAGTCATTTAATCAATATAGATGAACCTGCAGCAATTCGAGGAAGAGCAGCTTGAGGCGACCAGAAAGGTTGTTGTAAAGGATGATTTCAAGAAGCTTGAAGCAATTGCAGGATGTTATACGGCTTTTTCAGGCAAGAAAATAGTGGCAGCTATAGTCGTCTGCACAAAAGACGGCAAAATTATTGAGGAACAGTTTGCAGTAATGGAAAGCCCGATGCCTTACATCTCGGGCTTCAGGTTTTTCAGGGAAAGCCCTGCAATAGCAAGCGCTTTTGCAAAGCTTAAGAAAACTCCTGACGTTATGATTGTATCAGCAAACGGGATTCTGCACCCGTTAAGGGTTGGCATGGCTTCCCATCTCGGTATTCTTCTGAAAATTCCCACAATTGGCGTTGCAAAGTCGCTCCTCTGCGGGCAAGCTGAAGAAGAAGGGAAAATATACTTCAATAATGAGATAAGAGGTCAGGAACTTATAACGAGAGAGCACAGCAAGCCCCTCTATGTTTCTGCAGGGCACAGGGTAAGCCTGGAGACTGCCGTTGCCCTCGTTAAAGAACTTACAAAATACCCCCACAAGCTTCCTGAGCCTTTGCATCTTGCGCAGAGGCTTGCAAATAAGATGAGAAAAGGGCGTTAAATCTCCATGTGGAAATCGCAGTGACTTAGGGCTTCAGTGATTATCTGCTGCTCCCTTTCGCCGTAGTAAGCAAGGACTAATCCTGACATCCTGAAATCCCTTATCCTGCCAACAAGCTTCTCAAGGAATGCAAGCACCAACTCAGCATCATGATACTTCAACAGCTCGGTGAGTGAGTCAAGATAAACAAAGTTAGCCTTTGGTCTTTTCTCCACTGCATTGTCCAGGGCAAGCAGCAGCTGGCTTGGATGATTCTCCTCAAGATAGACGAAATTTTCCTTCTGCACCCTTTTCCTTTCAAGCAGGGGAATGGAAACGCTGTCAATGAAATGCAGCATGTCTGTGTCTATGGCATGGGCTTCAAAATAGTTCCCCAAAAAATCAACCGGCGAGTTTGTGTTGCAGGCAATGTATATGCCTTCATTCTTCTGCCCGCTGACAAAATGCTGAAGCGCATACAGCCCTGTAAGCAGGCTGTCGCCCTCTGAAAGCCTAAGAAGGCAGGTAAGCCCGGGAGTAATCTTTGCAAATCCTTTCTTTACTTCTTCCTCTTGTTTCATTAGTATAATCCTGTAAATTACTCCCTCTTTTCCCAAAATGTGCGTTAATTATAAACTATATATACTTTGTGCAGCAGAGATTCTGAGGAAAATCTGATAAAGACCTGACGGCAAAATCAGGCCTTTCTTCTTTCAATGCCTTGAGGCTGTACCTGCCCGTAGCAACGGCTACTGTAATTGCCCGGTTTGCTTTTCCAGCTTTTATGTCAAATGGTGAGTCCCCAATCACTATCACTGTGCAGAAAGATTTGTGCTTTGCAGCCTTGATTGCATTCTCCACTATGCCTGCCCTCTTCAGGACTTTGCCGTAGCTGAAAATTGAGAAGAATTTTTTGAGTTTGGATTTTCTCAGTATCGCCTCGCCAACAGGCTTTGAGTTTCCGGTAACCACTCCGAGAAGATTTTTTTCTTTTTTCAGCCGCGCAAGAAGACTTTTAACGCCGGGAAGCACCCTGATTTTTTCTGTGCGAAAGGTCTTGATGATTCGTGACTTGTAATTGCTTATTATTGATTTTATCTTTGACTTGTCCTTTATGCTGTAATGGGAAAAGACATGCTCATGTATCTTTTCCTCAACATTACCAAACTGCCTCACCAGGACATCTTTGCTGACTTTAATGCCCAATACTGCCTTGTAAGCATTCTGGTAAGCGGCAACATGGTATTTTGTCATATTAACCATTGTGCCGTCAATGTCAAACAGGTAGAGATTCTTCATTTCAGGAACCATTTGAGCTCTTTAAGCGTCATTGTGTTTGCAACATCTTCCTTGCCGAGCCAGCCTCTCCTGGCAACAGCGATTCCGAGCTGCATGTAATTTAGCCCGTTAATGCTGTGCGCGTCAGTGTCAATTGCGAATTTGCAGCCAAGATTCTTTGCATCCCTCACATAGACATCTTTCAAATCCATCCTGTCGGGCTGGGAATTTATCTCAAGAAGAACATCATTTTCCGCAGCTGACTTGAAGATTCTGTTGAGGTCAACTTCATAAGGCTCTCTCTTGTAGATTAACCTGCCAGTAGGATGCCCTAGAATGTCAACGTGCTCATTTTCCAATGCGGAAATTATGCGTTTGGTCATCTGCTCTTTTGAAGACTTGAAGCCTGAGTGAACTGATGCAACAACAATATCCAGCTTTTTCAGCAGTTCGTCTGAGAAATCAAGCTCGCCGTTGCCCAGAATGCTTACTTCTGCGCCGGCAAACACTCTTATGCCGCCGATTTTTTTCTCAGCAGACCTTACCTCTTTTATCTCTTCAAGCAATTCTTCCTCTGTGTTGCCATTCGCTATCCTGTCTGACTTTGAATGGTCGCTTATGCAGACGTATTCATAGCCAATTTTCTTCGTTGCCATAACCATTTCCTGCACTGTGTTTTTGCCGTCAGTGTGGCTTGTGTGGATGTGCAAATCCCCCCTAATTTCATCATAGCCAACCAGCTTTGGCAGCCTGTTTTTCATTGCCGCTTCAATCTCGCCGCTGTTTTCCCTTATTTCAGGAGGCATACACTTCATGCCAATAGATTTGTAAACATCCTCCTCAGTCTTTCCCGCAACTAATCTGCTGCCCTGCCTAGTAAAAACGCCGTATTCGTTTATTTTCAGCCCTTTCCTTATTGCAATATCCCTCATTACAATGTTGTGCTCCTTGCTGCCTGTGAAATAGACCAGGGCTGCGCCAAAGTTCTTGTCAATGACTCTTAAGTCAACCTGGAGGTTGTTGCTGACAATAACGCTTGATTTTGTAGGACCTTTTGCCAAAACCTGCCTTACATCAGGCATTGTGGTGAAAAAATCCATCACCTTTGAGGGCTTTTTTGAGGAAACCAGGATATCAATATCGCCGATAGTTTCCTTCCTCCGCCTTAAAGAGCCGGCAAGGCTGACTTCGTTTACTTCTTTGAGATTTTTCAGGCGCTGCTCTATTTCCTGCGCAATTGGCAGGGCATGCCCCAAAAGCATGCGCTGTTTTGCTCCTTTGAGAAGCTCAATTCCCTTTAAAATCTCGCCCTCGCTTTTCTCTCCAAAACCAGCCAATTCCTTTATTTTCCCCTTCTTTGCTGCCTCTTCCAGCTCATCCACTGAACCAATTCCAAGCTTTTCATTCAGGAACTTGATTTTTTTCGGACCCAAGCCAGGAACCTGCATAAGCTCGAAAATGTGCTTCGGCAGCTGCTTCTTCAGCCTCTCATAATAGGAAAGTTTTCCAGTCTCAATAAGCTCTTTCAGCTTCTTCCCAATTGACTCGCCAACGCCTGGTATAGTCTGCAGAGTGCCTTTTTTGGCAAGATCTTCAATGTCCTCAGAAAGCTCCTCTATTGAGCGGGCTGCCTTCCTGTATGCCTGGGGCTTGAACTCAACGCCCTGAAGCTCAAGAATGTCAGCAATATCATAAAGCACGGCAGCCACTTCAGGGTTTTTCATAGCGGGCAGTATTATTTTCAGGTATTAATAGCTTTTTGCTAATAGAGAAGCGAAGCAAATGTTGCCAAGGCAATTGCTATGAACAGAATTCCGCTGGCGACTCTTATTGTGCTGCCCTTGACAAGCTTGGCTAGCTGCTTTCCGATAAGGAAGCTTGCTATCGTTACCAATGCCAAAGCAGATGTCACGCCGAGAAATACCAGCACAGGGTTATATTCTGCGGCGAAAATCGCTGCTGCTATCTGGCTTTTGTCGCCGAACTCTGCTACTGCAACAAGAAGAAAAGCCTGCAGGAATGCTGAACCTTTAACCTTTGCCTCCTCTTTCCCTCCCGCATTTATTAACGCCATGATTCCGAATGCCAGGAAAATTGTCCCCGCAATAAGCTTCATTAAATTGTCAGGTATGGCGTTGAGAGCAGTTGCGCCGAATATAACACCTACTGCATCTGCAAAAAGGAAGCCCAGCACTGCGCCAAGGTATGCTTTGACAGAGGCGTGCCTTGCAGCAAAAGCCAGAAGCAAAAGCTGCGTTTTGTCTCCCATCTCCGCCAATGCGATTGTTGCAAAAGGAATCAGGAATGCTTCAATCATTTTCCAGAATAATTGCAGAAAAAGCTTATAAGTGTTGCTGTTTGAAAGCGAGATTTCTAGAAAGCTTTATTAATTCTTAAAACACCTTAACTTTATGAATGTAAAAGTGATTTTATTGTTAGTACTTTTAATAACAATAGTAGGATGTTCCACTAAACAATTGCCATTGCCTTGCAGCAATCTCCAAATTCTTCAAAGGAATGATTGTTATGCCGACTTAGCAAGGAATCTAAGCGATGCTTCTTTATGCAGCAAGATAGACTACCCCTTCAGCTCAAGTTATGATGCTAACATGATTCAAGCAATTCACCAAAGGAATATGTGCTATGCCGACTTAGCAAAGAGTTTAAATAATATTTCTATATGCACTCAAATTGATCACGAAGAAAAGAATGGGCTTTGGGTTCTCGATTATAGACTCACTTGCTATTCAAACTTTTTCTTGTCAGATCCGGAAATTTGCAATTATGTGAAGGGCAACTTCTGGAAGCCTTTTGGCTACAAGCAAAGCATGGGCTACTCTATGAAATCCTTGTGTTACAACGATGTTGCGCTGCATATGGGAGCCGCTGGCAAAAATACAAGTTCCGAAATAATAGATGTTTGCAAAAAAATAATCCTTTCAGGATTAAACACTTCTGGAGAGTATGATTTAATGAACGACTGCATTCTTCAGTCTTCTGAACCATCATCTTGCCTGCTAATCAGTGGTGGATGCATGAAGAGTGAGACAAGTGAGAAAATTGGTACATGAAATAGTCTCAGATGTTAGGATAGAACTCAAGAAAGCAGCAGACAAAGACCGTGCAGAGCACGAAACGCACTATTTTAAGGAGACGATAAAATGCTACGGCACCGGGCTTCAGAAGGCGCATGACGTAGCTGCTGAAATTAACAGAAAATACCAGCCTGACTTGAAAAAATCAATAATTCTGGCAGAGAAACTCTTTGAAGGGGGCTGGTTTGAGGAAGGGCTTGTAGGGCTTGACCTTATGAGAAGGCGCAACAAGGAATTTGATTACAAAATGCTTGACGTCTTTGAAAAATGGGTTGACAGGTATATCGGGAACTGGGCTCACTGCGATGATTTGTCAGCGCACCTTATTGCACCAGTGCTTGCCAAATACCCTGAAGCTGGGAAACGGCTTGTTACATGGACTCCTTCTAAGAATAGGTGGAAAAGAAGGGCTGCAGCAGTTTCTTTCATTTACGAAGCGAGCAAAGGGCAACACCTTGAGGAAGTTTTCACGATAGCAAAAGCGCTGATGAAAGACAAAGACGACTTAGTGCAGAAAGGCTCTGGCTGGATGCTCAGGGAAGCGGTAAGGGGGAATGAGAAGAAAGCCCTTGCGTTCTTGGAGAAATACAAGCACCAGCTGCCACGAACGACTTTGAGGTATGCGATTGAGAGGCTGGGTGAGAAGAAAAGGAAGCAGCTGATGCGAAAGTAAAATTTATATATTAATCCCGTATTAATATCTTATTAAGGTGATATTATGGTTCAAGCAATAATAGACATTGAAGACAGGACTAACAGGATTCTGAACATGGTAAAGGCAAAATTCTGCCTGAATGACAAGAGCGAAGCCATCAACATGATGGCTAAGCAGTATGAGGAAAAACTGCTCGAGCCAGAGCTCAGGCCTGAGTACGTTGAAAAGGCAAGAAAGATAATGAAACAGAAAAAAATTTATGTTGGAACTGTTGGCAACCTTAGAAAGAGGCTTAATGTTTGATGTACGAGCTGAAGATTGACGAACAATTACTGAAGAAACTGGATAAGCTCAGGAAGAAAAATTGCAAGCAGGTCGAAATTATTCTCAAAAAAGCGGAAGAAATTCTTGAAAATCCTCAAAGATACAAGAACTTAAGGGCGCCGCTCAATAGCTGGAAAAGAGTTCATATTGACAGGCACTTTGTACTGGCTTTCTCTGTTGATGAAAACAGCAAAACAGTTACTTTGGAAGATTACGAGCATCATGACAGAATTTACAGGTAATCAAGCCGTATCGTTAGCGATTGAGAGGCTGCCGGAAGCGAAGAGAAAGGAACTTCTTGCAAAGTAACGCTCTGCGCTTACCTCTTAAAGAAGTTGTAGAGCATCATGAGAAGCATCAATGGCACGGCAATGGTTATGACAAGCATGAGCAAAAAGTTGTTTGTGACGTCATAGACTTTCCTGCTTAGGCAGCCCTCTGGCGGGATTGCCTTGCATGCATCGTCGTGGTTGCAGTCTTCAGTTTCTATATATGCTGTCCAGCCGCTCACCCTGCTTACATTCGAGTAGTATTTGCAGTCACACTTGTTGCTGTTCGACTTCTGGATTTTTTCCAGAAATTTCTCATATGCTGAGTCCGCCTGCTTGTCAATGTGAACGTAGCTGAACAAGTAAGAGTCTTTATTAAACTGGTTTATTAAATCCCTGAAAAT
Organism: Candidatus Woesearchaeota archaeon; assembly: GCA_043807015.1. Classification (GTDB taxonomy): domain Archaea; phylum Nanobdellota; class Nanobdellia; order Woesearchaeales; family UBA10216; genus JAZDGJ01. The sequence goes on from JAZDGJ010000010.1 coordinate 7,779, forward strand.
TTTTCTCTCATCCGGAGTCAAAACAACATTATCGCACACGAACTGCCCAGACTGGTTTCTCAGCTTCATAAATCCGGCAACGTCTGTATCTGCAGAAACCTCCTCCCTGCTTGAAATGAATGAGCAGTAATTAATTTCAGATATTTTGACTTTAAAAAGCGGCCTCTGGTCAAACCAGCAGCCTGCCATTGCTGAAGGAACAATCAAGAGTGCCATGATGAGCACTATGCAGGCTAAAACTTTCTTTGCCATAACGCACTTAAGCGCCGAGAAGGTTTATTAAGCTTTCTTTTTTAGGAACAATCGCCAGCATTAGCCACTGGACAGGCCAAAACTTTATAACCCGAAACAGCTTTCCTTTTATTATGACATTGACAGATAACTTTCAGATGGTGGAGCATTATGTTGGGCACGGCTTGCTAAAGGCAAGAGCGGCTCTTAGTAAGAAGGATAAAGCTCAAGCAGACCTTTTTAGGATGGACTTAGTTGCTAAACTAGAAAAGTTATCGGATGACCCGCTTGTTAGTAGTTGCCTTGGCTTCCTTAGGGGAAGTGACTGGGGCTACCCTGACTCTGTGGAGCGCTTTGCTATTTGTTACGATGGGCTGATTGAGCAGTATCACCGCGAACATTATTCTTCTAAGCAGAAATAGCTGAATGGCTACAAGGAGTTGTTTTTCCCACTCGCCACTAGCCAACCAGCCGTAGCGTATTTAAACGAAATTGTTCTTTCAGAGTGTTCCACCCCTTTGCAGCAGCTGCTACGGCGGCTGCCTGCAATTATTTTCTGAGGACAAGATGAAAACTGGCGTCTGCAACCTTCCGCTCCATCCGGGCTCATGCCCAAAGTGGCTTTTTCCAAGGATGAAGAAGCTGTCAGGGCTTATAGCGGAAGCAATAGTTGACGAATACGGCACTGAAGAATTCCTCAGGAGGATTGCAGACCCTTTTTTCTTCCAGAGCCTAAGCTGCGTAATAGGCTTTGACTGGCACAGTAGTGGAACGACTACTACAACAATGGGCGCTTTAAAGGAGTCTGTCAACAGTTTGAACCTCGGCATTGAGATCTGCGGCGGCAAGGGAGCAACTTCAAGAAAGACTCCCAGTGAGATAGCAGCCACCACTATGAATGTCCAGTCGCAAAAAATTGAAAGATTGGTTTACAGCAGCAGGATGGCTGCAAAGGTGGACAGCAATCTGGTGCAGGCTGGCTATGTTCTTTACCATCACTGCTTTGTTTTCACTGAAAACGGCTCCTGGGCTGTGGTGCAGCAGGGCATGAATGATGCAAACGGCTATGCAAGAAGGTATCACTGGCTTTCTGACAATGTTCAGAGCTTTGTTGAGGAGCCGCACTTGGGAATCTGCGGAGAGAAAGAGCAGGAAGTGCTTGATATGACTGCAAGGCAAAGCGATGGGGCACGGAAGACCTCTTTGGACTTGGTGAAAGACAATCCGCTGCACCTTAGAAGATATTTTACAAAGCAGACTGTGCTGCAGCAATTCGTAAACGTAACTACTACTACGACTAAAAATAGTAGTAGCAACGACGACTACGGCGACGGTTATGAACTTACTCTACCTTCCCACCACCCTACTCCGCAGCTTTCTGAGAAGAGCCTTGCTTCGCTGCAGAAAGCTTACGAGCTGCAGCCGCAGAATTATGAAGAGCTTGTTTCACTGCAGGGCATAGGCGCAAAGTCAATAAGAGCTTTGGCTTTGGTTTCAGAGCTTGTCTACGGCGCAAAAGCAAGCTGGAAGGACCCTGTGAAATACTCGTTTGCTCATGGAGGCAAAGATGGATTTCCATATCAAATAAACAGGGAGCATTATGACAAGTCAATCGAGATTCTTACGACGGCGATAAGAAACAGCTTCGGGCGAGAAGAACAACTAAAGGCGATTAAGCGCCTGAGCGGCTATATTCAAGTGCCGAAATAAAATTTATAAAGCATAGCACATTTCCCCAGTTTATGATATCATCCACTTGTCCGCATATACAAAACTGCCCAGCATTAAAAACTGGGGAGTACATAGGTAAAATATTAGAAGGATTAACTAGCGGATTAGAAGGATCAACTAGCGGTTCTATACATCCTTCTATACCTCCTCTCAACAGTGCTTTGGATGCTCTTGTCGCTCTATGTTGTTTGCCACCATCAGCGGCTCCTAAGTGGATGAAAAGGAACCAAGAAGGATTACCAGAAATACAATATGTAAGTTGCCCGACATACCAATTTCTTGAAAATCATAATAAACAAGCTCCCTGAAAATGACAGGATTAGGGCGCTGGAAAGCATTAAACCAGTATATCTGACTACTTCTTGATGTAAAAATATAAATAACCCTCTCTGGAAAGAAAGAGTGTGGACACAAGGAGCAAAGTAATAACTGACATTGAGCTGGCAATCAGAGAGTGCCTTAGTGTTCTAAGGGCGCATTTTCCACAGATTTATCTGGAGCTCATAGCAAGGCGTTACAATAAAGGCGGCGTAGAAACGCCAGTGTCGCACATAATTTACAGGTTGTACAACGCTGACCCGAAAATAGCCCAGTATTTCAAGGATATTCTTGGAAACGAGGTAAAGGAGCAGTACAGCGAGAGAGTTAAGGCGCTGAATAAGTTTTTCATAGAAGCACTGGAGCGGGCACGCTACATTGTTGAACAGTACAGAAGCGTTCTTGATATTAACTACGGGAGCGGCTGGATACAGGTCAACCCAAAAGGCAGATTGGAGACCACGAGGAAGATGTATCTCAACTGTGAGCCAGCTTACATCGACAAGGTAATAGGGGAACTGGTTAAACTGATGATACACGGCTTTGTAAATACTCGCCCTGCAATAATCTTCAAGTTCCCCAACCCGAGCAATGCTGATATGAGGGTGCTAATAAGATCTGAAAAAATCGTGGTTTATTACGGCAATGACCAATTGACGCATGGAGTACTGGCGGACTGGGCAGGCATGATGTCAAAATATTTCCGCGAGAATGCGCCCTTATTTACCAAGAAAGCAAGGGAGGGCGTTGCGTTTGCATACGAGCCCTCACCAGATCAGCAGGAATATGCTCGCGAGCACACAGGCGAGGAAGCATCATTTGGATACTTTATGTCCTTGGTAATCGCAAGACATCTTTACACTTGGTGTATCCTTCACCAGAGAATTCCAGGAGCAATCGAGATAAGGCAGATTGCAATAGAAATATTTGAGGACAAACTGATGGCAAAGCACAAATACAAGTTTTAAAGCGATAGTTACTACTTTTTCTTCTTCGGCGCAACCTTCCTGAAAACGACAGGATTAGGGCGCTGAAAAGCCTAAGGAACTATTTGTGATTGCGCCATTTCATAAATAAACCTATTCCGAGCGGTATAAGTCCTACTGTCAGCACTACCGCTACGTCAACAATTCCAAAGAAAGGCTTTTCCTCTGCAATCATATTAAATATGATGAAAGATGCCACAGAAAGGGTAGTTATCCCTCCAGCAATAAGTGCGTTTGGATTAGGCGCTTTCTTTTGAAAGCTTACATTCCAATATTTGATATAAATTAACATTCCTGCAATGCTGCCCGCATATAACAAAATGCCTAGAAGTTTATTATAAGCCACATATACCCCTACCGAAATAAAGCTGCTTGCCGCAATGTAAACCACTATCCACGCCAATTCTTCCTTTCCCTTAACACGCGGAATTTGAACCTTTGTGATGCTAAAATACAGGCTCACTGCAATCAGAACAAAGCCAACAATAAGCGCAATAATTGCCAATGCATTCCAGCCCCAAGTAATGATGCTGAAAACTGCAAAGAACAATGGAAATACGCCTACTATTAAAAAATTGTCAGAACCCAACGCCTTGCCAACTTCTTTTTTCATATGCTGCTCAGAGATAATGCAATATTTAAGCGTTTTGCAGGAAGATTAATGTCCTGTTGCTTGATTACTTTTTCTTCTTCGGAGTAATCTTCTTTATCGTCCCTGCCTGCTCAAGGTAGGAAACCACTTTCTCGTCGGTCAGCTGTTCAAAGACGCCGTAGAACTGACCTATGGCGTAGAATATGAGCGGCGTCTGGAGGCAGATTACCTCGTCAAACACTTTCTTGAGCTCGTCAACAACATCTTTTGGAGAAACGGGAACCGCGAGGACAAGCTTCTTTGGCTTCTGCCGTCTCAAGTAGTCTGCAGTAGCCTTCACAGTCTGCCCTGTGGCAATGCCGTCATCAACAACAATCACTATCTTTTCCTTCAGTACAATCTTTCCTGTCAGCCTGTATTCCTTGTAGTGGCTCTTAATCCTCTCTTTGAGCTCTTTGACCTGCGTGTCAATGTAATTCTTTGTTATGCCTTGGAAGTCAATCCAGGACTGGTCTACATATACCTTGCCATCAGGAGAAACAGCGCCAATGGCTGCTTCAGGATTTCCAGGGAAGCCGATTTTCTTGCTTATTATGACACCCAGCTCAGCTTGCAATTCCTTTGCAACAAAATAGCCTATCTCAATGCCGCCGCGGGGTATGCCGAGGACTATCACATTCTTCCTCTCAGCGTAGTCAGATAGAGCCTGGGCAAGCTGTTTTGCCGCATCAAACCTGTCTGCAAATATCATTCATACACCCTTATATAGCCGCTTTGCAAGGGATGTAGGCAGACCTGCCTTATTAATCTTTTCTGCAGTTGCGTCAATGTCATAGGAAACTCTCTTTATTGATACTGTGTAAGTGCCCGTGTCAACTATAGCGAATGAAGCCCTTGCGTCTTTGTCATGGGGCTGCCCGACAGAGCCTGGATTCACAACAAGAACGCCATTAATCTCCCTAGCGAATGGCGCGTGAATGTGCCCTGTGAAAAGCATTCTTGTTTTCGGCATTTTAACCTGCGAGAGATAATCAGGATACAGCCCCTCAAATAAGTCTTTTTCAGAGCCATGCCACATGGTGATTTCCTTGTTGTGGAACTTCAAAGGCAGCTTTAGAAGCCATTTTTTCTCTTCCTTTGAGAGCTGCTTGTGAGTCCAAAGTATTGCAGCCCGGGCATCGGGATTAAACCATTTAAGTCTGTGCAAAGTGGCAGCCACAAGGTCCTGGTTGCCCTGGACGCAGGGAATTTTCCTTTCCTGAAGCAGGGCAATAACCTCGTGCGGGCTTGCATTAAAGCCAACAACATCGCCGCAGCAGAATATGTGCTTTATCTTCAGCCTGTCAATCTCCCTGAGCACAGCCTCCAGCGCCTCGATGTTTGAATGGATGTCTGAGATTACAGCTATCTTCATAGAAGAACCAATAAAGGGGTTTTATTTAAATTTTGCTTAGCTGAAAATCGCAACGTTTATATATTTACACGTATTTCCACATATTTACACAAGGTGAGAAAAATGGTAAATGTAACTATGTCAATACCTGCGGAGCTAAAGCAGAGGATGGACTGTTTCGCAGAAATTAATTGGAGCGCTGTCGCGAGAGAGGCGTTTGACGAGAAAATAAGAGATATGGAACTGATAAAGAGGTTCAAGGAGAAAAGCACAATGACGGAAGCGGATGCGCTTAGGTTGGGCAAGGAAGTGAGCAAGGCTCTGAGCAACAGGCTGAGGAAGATAAGGCAATAGTATGAATCTTGTTGTAGATGCTAATGTGATATTTTCTGCTATTATCCGAGAAAGCAGAACACACGAAATTCTTTTCAGTGAACTGATGCATCCATTCACCCCCGAATTCTTCTTAACAGAACTTGAGGAACATGCAAAAGAAATTCAGAAGAAAACAGACAAAACTGAAGAAGAGTTTGCCCAATTAGCCAGCGTTCTAAAAAAGAAACTTATTTTCGTTCCATTGCAGGAACTTTTGCCTTATTTGGATGAGGCAGAAAGAATCTGTCCTGATCCTGATGATGTCGCATATTTTGCCTTGGCCTTAAAGCTGAAATGTCCCATCTGGAGCCAGGATAAGGCATTGAAAGAGCAGAAGGCAGTCCCTGTTTATTCAACTGAAGAGCTGATGAAAATTTTCTCCTAGCAAGCGCATCATAGCGAATAATATTTAAATCCTTTGAAATAGCTCTTCTGCATGGACTCTGCAACTGCGTGCAGGAAGTTTTTGGACTACTTCAGGAGCAAGGGGCACAAAATAATCCCTTCGGACTCATTGCTGCCTTCAGATAGGTCTGTCTTGTTAACAACGGCAGGAATGCAGCAGTTCAAGCCCTATTTCTCAGATGTGGAGAAAGCGCAGCAGGTCTTTGGAGCAAAAAGAGTCGCTTCGGTCCAGAAATGCTTCAGGACGTCAGACCTTGACTCTGTTGGAGATGAAAGCCACCTGACTTTTTTTGAAATGCTTGGCAACTTCAGCTTTGGAGACTATTTCAAGGAAGAGGCAATAGGCTTTGGCTGGGAATTCCTTACTAAGGAAATGCGGCTTCCAAAGGAGAAAATGGCTGTCACGATTTTCAAAGGCGACAATGAAGTGCCCTTTGACGAGGAAGCCCTTAAAGCGTGGAAGAAGATAGGCATAAGCGAATCAATAATTTCAAAGTGCAGCAGGGAAGACAACTTCTGGGGACCTACAGGAGAGGAAGGTCCTTGCGGGCCAACAACAGAGATTTACGTCAATGGCTGCGAAGTATGGAACCTTGTTTTCAACGAGTATTACATGGACCGGCAGAAAAAGCTTACAAAACTGAAATACCGCGGCGTTGACACTGGCATGGGTCTGGAAAGGCTGGCGATGGTGCTGCAGAACAAGGGCAATGTCTTTGAGACAGACCTTTTTGAGCCAATTATGAAGAAAATAAATGAGCTTGGAGCAGGCAACTGCAAAGAAAGCATGAAGAGAGTCATAGCAGACCACTCAAAAGGCGCTGTCTTCCTGACGAGCGAAGGCATAATGCCCAGCAATGTTGAGCAGGGCTACATCCTAAGAAGGATTATGCGCAGGCTGATAAGATGCGCAAAGCTTGCGGGTCTGAAAGAGGGATATTTTGAGCAGCTGGCAGGAGCAGTAGTCAGCATCTACAAATCAAGATATCCTGAACTTGAGAAAAACAGGCAGGAAATAATCAAAGTCTTCAGCGAAGAAAAGCAAAAGTTTGAGAAGTCGCTTGACAACGGCACGAGGCAGTTTGAAAGGCTTACAAAAGACAAAAAGATTGTCTCAGGAAAAGACGCATTCCTTCTCTACCAGAGCTTTGGCTTCCCATTGGAAGTTACAAAGGATTTGGCTTGCGAGAAAGGCATTTCTGTTGATGAGAAGGGCTTTGAGGAAGAGCTTAAGAGCCATCAGGATGTTTCAAGAGCTGGCGTTGAGAAAAAATTTGGCGGAGTAGGAAGCTTTGGAGAGCAGGTTGTGAGGCAGCACACTGCTGCGCATCTGCTTCACACTGCACTAAGGAAAGTGCTTGGCGAGCACGTCCAGCAGGCAGGAAGCGACATGACTCCAGAAAGGCTAAGGCTTGACTTCACCCATCCGAAAAAGATGACGCCTGAGGAGATAAAGAAGGTTGAGGGCATTGTCAATGAGCAGATTAAAGCCGCTTTGCCTGTAAAGATGGAGAAAATGAAATACGAAGACGCCATTAAATCAGGAGCCTTAGGCTTCTTTAAGGAAAAATACCCTGCAGAAGTCAATGTTTACACAATAGGCAATTTCTCAAAGGAAATCTGCGCAGGACCTCACGTTAAGAACACTTCTGAGATAGGTTCGTTCAAGATAAAGAAAGAAGAGTCCACATCTGCCGGCGTAAGAAGGATTAAGGCGGTTGTGGGGTAAAACTCCGACAGAAAAATTTGGGCAAGAAAAAGGTTCTTTACTGCGAACCGTAGAGTAGTTTCGAGGCGCTTATTCACAATTCCATCCATCACTGCAACTTAAATTAGAAATAATGGTTCCGTTTGTAGAGATAATAATTTGACAACCATGCAGGCTTTCACATGCGCTTGGTCCTTTGAACCAATTGACAATCCAATAGTTAGAATCTTTATATCTTTCACTATTATTGTAATATTCATATTGATTGAAAGCTGTAGCCCACCAATCATACTTATTGTATTGAGCCATATTTCCTTCTAGTGGTTTATTCAATTCAGATTTAACTTGATCTAATGATAAAGAATATTGAATCGCTTCATTGATTGAATCTATTGGTAATTCTACTATCTTAGGATTGTTTATTTCTCTGTCATTAAAAGTAGTATTATTTGCACAGCCACTGATAAAAATTGATAATGCAATGATTGTTAATAATAGTGGGTTTTTCATAATATTTATTCTGTTAGTATGGCACATATAAATATCTGCCGATGACTTCAAAGCGCCTCCCGAGCCGAAGGCGAGAGCGCAGCGTGGTCGAGCACCGCAGACCGAAGGTTGAGGAGCGGAGAAGTTATTTTTCAGGCCGATATTATTAAAAATAAAAGGATAATTCTCCTTAATATGAATAATGAATTATATAAAAAACTAGCTAACTATGAAATTGGTTGGTGGAAGGCACATCATAGAAGAGATAGTGGTGATTTAATTCACCAGATGACAAAACTGTATGAATTACAATATGAAATACCTTATGATAAAGCGAGAGAAGCAGTTGATTATAGAATTCAAGCAACCAAAGAGCATGATATTGCAGAAAAGTTTGAAGATGCAGGGGATCAAACAAATGCAGATATTCATTGGAGTAGAGCAGAAAAATTGGTAGAGCACCATTTTAGAATTCTAATGGAGCATCTAAGGCCTGAAAATAATTGTATTTAACAACTATTAAACGCAATAATATTTCGTTTAATCACCTTTAATCTGGCAAGCAATTTCTTTCAATATTGTAAATAATTAGCTAATCGAAACCTATAAATACGCTGTTTGCTTACCCCGAAGCATAGTGGGGTGATGGCTTATGGCCAAAAAAGGAAAATCTAAAACTTCTCGAAAAAGCGTCAGGAAAGCTGTTTCTAGGAAAACTGCTAAGAAAAAAACAGCTAAGGTTGCCAAGAAAAAGCCTGCAGTGAAGAAGGCTGCGCCAAAGGCTGCTGGCAAATTTAACATGCTGGTTACATTTGACCCGAGCCACAGGGGAATAGCAGATCTGGAGCTGAAAACCGTTTTAAAGCAGATTGGCGAAGTGCCAAAAATAACTGCAACCGAGATAGACGGGCTCTGCAAAGTAGCTGTGAAAGACGCCAGGGCTGCTGTGAAGAAGATTACTGCCTTAGTCTCGTCAAATCCCGCAATATTTGTCGCAACAAGGCACTACATCCCTGTAGACAGCTGGGTTAAGTCAGAAATATCGCAGATGAAGGAAGCAGTCAAGAAAGCCTGCGCAGGAATAGGTCCAAAGGAAAAGTGGAAAATGAGCCTTAACAAAAGGCACTGGGACAAGATGGAATCAACGCCTTTGATAATAAGACTTACAGAGGTTGTTGAGAGCAGGAATGTTGACCTTGACAAGCCTGACAAGATAATCCAGACTGAGATAATTGCAAACGAGGCAGGCATCTCGCTTTTAAAGCCTTCAGAGATAGCAGACATCCAGAGAATCAAGGCTAAGTGAAGACAGCCAGCTTTTTTTGCATTTTTGAATTCTTCCAGATTTTGCTATTTTCAACAAGCTGCATTGCATCTACGCCGAATTTCTTTTTCACAAAGTCCTTCACATAGCTGAGAAGCAGCTCCCTTGAAGCAAACTTCATTGGTGTAGAAGCTATTGACTTCCTCGTCGCCTCACGCACGACCCACACCCCCAAGGGCAATGTATATTCATCTGTAATGAACCTGAGCACTAAAACGCTTGACTGCCTCTTCAGGCTTTTCAGCTTCTCAAGGACTGCAAGCCTGCTTGCGTAATAGCCACCACCGCAATTTTCAGCGTAAGACTTTCTGCCATCATAAAATTCATAGTCGCTTGTGTATGTCAGCTTCATCTGCAGAGCGGCATCTTTTGGCACATAAGCCTCAAATAGCTCATAGCCCCAGACCTCTGGCAGAGTCAGAATCAGAAAATAGTTGCCAAGATAGCCGCCAAAATAAGCAGAATACTCGTAAGTGCCATAGTCCTTTATCTCGCTTATCATTTTCTTGCCTAAAGTGTCATCTGTTGCTGTTATTGCCCACCTTGTAGGCACAAGCTTGCGGCTGCTGCCTATGCCCAAAGTGCCGACAGAAAGAAGCCTTGTCAAATAGTTTTCATCAAAATTCTTCTGGTAAAGGTAGTTTAGCGCTTCAGATGCCTTCATGTCAGTGTCAGATACTGCCCTGTCAACAGCCACGGGAATGTAAGGGTTAGAAGTAACTTCTATGCTCTTCAGCCTTGCAGTCGGTCCCATTGGAGCAACATAGGGCTCAAGATTTAGCCTGAAAACAGGTGCTTTATTAAGATGCACTTCAACATCAACAGGCTTGTAAGCCATTCCCGCTTCTTGGGCAACATCAAGCATTTTGTTCCTTGCGCGGATGTCTGCCTTGAAGTTTGAATTTATCAGAGAGGAGCGGAAATTTACAATCTGCGGTATGCTGAAGTTTTGCTCGCCCCAATACCTCGGTGCGTCATACATCCAGACGCTTTCATCCTGCATAGGTGGAGTAAGCACGCCGACATTTACTTCTGGATAGCCAAACCTGCCGACAAAAGGCGTAGGAGTGCTGCCGTAAAAGTCCGTAGTATTAAGAAGGTGCTTTATCCTGAATGCTGCCATGGACTTGGTGCATATAGGACAGTCTGTGCTGCCGCACGTCTTGAATGGGAAGTGCTCTGTCCTGACAAAGCTCCTAGGAACGTTCATGCGGATGGGCTAATTTGAAGCAATAAAAAAGTTGCTACAAACATTTAAAAACGGCTACAAACTCAACAATTATTACAGCCCCGTAGTGTAGCGGTCAATCATACCAGCCTTTGGAGCAAGCACGCAGAAGCCTAGCTTCTGCTGAAGACAGCTGGTGACGGCGGTTCGAATCCGCCCGGGGCTATTATTGTTTTTGTAACCAAAAAGGGAAAGTATTTAAAGTAGTTTGTATTTCTCTTCTAATATGGATGACAAGATAGACATTCACCATCACGAAAGGCAGTATGAGAGCACTAAAGAGCAGCTCGAAAAAGACACTGCACTGATTCCTGAAAATAGGCAATTCATTCTCGCTTATTTGCGCGATTCTGAGCTGGGTAAAACCATAAAGAAAGGCCAGAAACGAAAAATCGGGCCAGGTAGAAACATCAGAGCGGCAGGAATCCTAAAGTTAATGGACAAAGAATGGTTCAGAAAGCCATACGATAAAATTACTGTCAAGGAAATGGAAGACTATATCCTAAATCTTGAAAGAGGCCAAATAAAAAGCGACAGAAAAACGGCATACTCTTCAGAAAGCCAAATGACAATCAAGAAATTCATACGCAAATTCTGGAAGTGGCTCAAAGGCCAGAGCAAATTCTATCCTGATGAGGTTGAATGGATTGACACATCTGGCAAAGAGGCTGAAATTAAGGCGGTTCCAGGTCTCAGGGTTGGAATTGAAAAGATGGTTGACCTTGCGCCTGACTTTCAGAAGAAAGCTCTAATCATGACGCTTTTTGATGGTGGGATGCGCGAATCAGAGTGCTTGAATTTGAGGCTCAAGGACGTTGAAAAACTTGAGGATAGTGGTGCTTTTGTTGTAAGAGTAAGACATTCAAAGACCTTTCCACGTAACATCGGGCTGCCAATTGCAACACCGCTATTGAGTAAATGGCTTGAGCAGCATCCCGACAAATCCAACAGCGAATCTCCGTTGTGGGTAACAATCAAGACCGCCCCAAATGGCAGCCAGAAGATTATCCCAATGGGCAAAGCTTACTTTTACAATAATATTAAGCGCATTGGGCAGAAAGCGCTTGGTATTTCTGTTACGCCTCACATGATTCGGCACACCAGCGCCACTTACTTTGCTCCCAGGCTTGACCGCGCAACTTACTGCAGACGTTTTGGCTGGAGCTTTGCGAGTGATATGCCCGACAGATATATTGACTATGCCAAGCTCACAGAGAAAAAGACTGTTCAGGTCGTCAAAGGTGAAGAGATGTCTGAGCTCAAGAAGGAAAATAAGGAGTTAAAGGAGGCGATGTCACGCATGTCTGAACAGAATAGTACTCAAAGGTTGAGACTTGAGAAGCTTGAAAAGGCCGTTGCCACTTTCCTGCAAAAAGCCGAAACCGCTTAAAAACATTTAAGAAAACCTTGCGAGTTACGCAAGGCCGCCGTGAGTGAAGCAGGGTCGTTTTCACTCACATAGACCCTCGGATTCGAAGGGTTTAAATAAAAAGGAAGTTTTGGCTACAAAACAGAAACATAATCACGACAGAACGCAGTCGAAAAAAACGCGTAGACGTGAGCCCTCTTTACCGGGGGAAATCACGCTGCAACGGCCGTCTACCGGGCGAGAGGTTGCTGACCCAAACCGAAAGTTTAGCACCCAAACAGGCAAACGATAAGGGTGACCTGTTATGGACAAAACGCTTTCGGATGAGGAAATAACGCTTTTGCGCAACAAGCGCAAACTTCTGAAATCAGATGCTCAAGAACTTCTTGATGCATTGCTGGAACCATATTCCCTTGAAGTGGAGTCGAAATGACAAATAAACCAACGGTTTCAACTCGCACTATGCTCAGCGATAAAAAGAAGCTGCAAATTATCGCCGCATTGAAAAACCATCCAGAAGGTGCTACGCCCAAAACAATTGCTTTTGATGCGTCGATAAATGTCAACACAGTCAAATCATTATTGCCCAAGATGCACCAAGTTCAGAAAGTGCCTGGATTAAGGGGTTATTACAAGTTAGTTGATGAAAGTGGGCACGACCTGCTTTCCTGGAATTTCCATAACTGCATCCTTTCATGTCCCCTTCCTGATTACAAGGGTGAACAAATAGCTGAAACTCTAAGTTTCGGATTGGTCAACTACGAGTTTACAGTTGGTGCTCAAAGCAAGAAGGCAACACTTCGAGTGTACACTGACCATCCTTTGAATGTGAGCTCGCTATGCACTTGCTCGGCTTACCTGATTTCTCTAATTGGACAATATACCAGACTACATCCTGCTCCAAGTGCCATATTCGTGACAACTATTGAATTTAACCGGGACTTCAAGAACCTGCGGCTGGATTGGCCCAGATGCATAACCATGGATAACCTTGTTGACCAGTTCAAGCTTTACCAGAAAAAAGAGGGGTTGCGATTGGAAATAAAACCAAAAGTGCCTATAGAATTTGAGACTATCCTTGCAATGCTGACAAAATCTACTCTATCATCTGATATTCATCAAGCCGTGAGAGAGCTAGTTGCTGCCAATAAGGCCTTGATTGATGAGCAAAAAAAGGACCGCGCTTTGCTTATGGCACTCCTCGGAAAAATCCTACATGAGAAATAACACAGCTGAACGAAAATGAAACAAGCGTTATAGAATCGTTAGATGGCGCCCGAGGTAATATAGCGCAACCGCAACTCGAACGTTCATAGTATAATACACTTAATGGAGGGGACAAAAATGGAAGACTTTGATAATATGGAAGATATTAAGGACGAAAAGAAGCCTGTTTTTAATTCAGGATTGGCCTGCGCTGAAAGGGTTTCAAACATTATAAGTGCACTTAACATGGCCAAGCTGCAAGGAAATCCAAGAGTAACGCCGAGACTCCTATATAGCTTTTTTACTGAAATATACCCTTTCATGACAATCGAGCAACTTAAAGCAGGAGAGCCATTGTTGCTGGCGGTATTTGGCGACTTTCAATCTATAGATTCATTAAGCATTCTTTACCCAAAACCAGCAAACATTCCCTTGCCTGGGGACTGGTTGACTCCTATAGAACAATTATACTTAATTCCTACGGATAGACGCCAAGCAATAAGGCAACTCGAGCTATTTTTGCGGAAAACTGCTCAGGAAGTAGGGCTGTTAATGCCCCTAAAAGGAGAAAACTCTAATTCACTAATGGATTAGAACCGCCATGATGAAATCAAACCTAAGAAAGGCAGGGATAGATTCAGTCAGATATGTTCTGCTGGGGAATAGACCTAACGAGCTGCTGAAGGCTATCCTGAGGCCAAGATGTAGACTTGAGCCAAAAAGAAGGCGATTAAGGCTTGATATGCTGGCCAGAGTATTTGCTCGCAAAGGCGCAAGATGCGAGAGGTGCCTCGCAACGACTCACCTTAGCATAGACCATATTACCCCTCTCTCCCGCGGAGGCACCGATAAACTAAGTAATTTGCGAGTCTTATGCACCCGTTGTAATGCAAAAAAAGGAAATAGAACATAATATGACAATTGTAGAAGCAAATAATAACGAATTTTATTTGGATGGAATACTCAAGAGAAACCTTGAAGAAGCTAAAACTTATATCGGCAAAGATTGGGACGTCTGCGTTTTAGTGGATGGCAGAGAAGGTTCTGGAAAAAGCACATTGGCCGCTCAAATGGCAGCATTCGTTGATAACACCTTTGATGTGTCAAGGGAATGTTTCACTCCAAGACAATTTGTTGATTGTGTCAAAAATGGAAGTCCAGGACAGGCCATTGTGTTTGATGAAGCTATAACTGGAGCATTTTCAAGAAGAGCAATGTCACTGTCTAATCAAGTCTTGGTGAAGACGCTTGCCCAGTGCCGAGAAAAGAAGCTCTTTTTGTTCGTTGTACTTCCGTCGTTTTTTGACCTTGACCGCAACATTTCGATATGGAGAAGCAGAGGCCTGTTTCACTGCTACGTAAAAAACAAAGAACGCGGAAGATTTGCGTTCTTTGATTACAGAAGGAAAAAGAATCTATTTCTATTTGGAAAGAAAGCTTACAACTACAACTGTACAGGTTCAAGCTATATCGGGAGGTTCACGCAATTCTTCCCCTTGAACCGAGATGAATATCTAAAGAAGAAACTTGATGCTATTGGAAACCCCGAAGAACTATTATTGCCTAAGAAAAACGCGGATGATGGAACGATGATCCAGCGAGATAATCTTGCTAGATTCGTTGATGGTTTAGGATATAGCAAAGCCGAAATATCGCGCATAATGAGCAATGGCACAAAATCGATTACCCGACAAAGAGTTTCTAAAATATTAAACAGTTAATAAGCAATTGAATAGAGAAAAAATGGTATTTCCAGCTCGATACATACAGTTCAATGTCACTGGATTATTTTGCAGAACATTTAAAAGCTCATGAAATAGGTTCTCTTTGATATGGGAGGCGATGAATGGGTTTCCTTAACTCTTTAAAAGACATTTTTAGTTTACCTGATGATAACGAGATTGAGAAACAAAATAGGCTTGAGGCTCAAAACAATATTGAGAATACGAAATGGATTTATTTTAAAATTTCAGTTGAAAGCAGAATAGAATTGGTACCTGCCATAAAGAAGATATTCAATCAAGTTAATGAAAAATTACTCTGGAAAATGAATATTGAACCTTGCCCTGATAAATTGACATATGCAAATATAACCCTCAGCCATCCTAAAGGTGTAATGATTTCGCCCATGCAATGTGCTGAGAAAATAGAGACGCTCAATTTGTATGCAGTTGCGATAGCAAATAAATTAGGCTGGAATGATACAGAAATTAAATTTAACAAAGATGGCAATGGGGGTTCTTGGTCGGCAAATATTCATTGTTCTCCATTGATAATTGGGCCTTGGTACGAAGACAAGAATAATCCTCCTAATATACTTGAAAATCCTAGTGCATATCTAATTCAAATACAAATAGGTGCAAGTCAAATTATTGCCGATATAACTAATATGTTGGAACTCGAAATAAGGAATATCTCACTGTTTAAAAAAATATTTGGCCATACTGTAGAAGAATTTGTGAAAACAATAGAAACTAAAGAATCTGATGAATTGGTATTAGCCTGGTTGAAGGGGGTTAAGCAATTTATCAGACAAAAAAATAGTTACTTGCGAAGTTTGAATAAAAAGTAATTATTTCCAAAGTTTTTATATATCTTATCGCTCATCGAGCTGTCTATGGGCGTTTTGGGCTGGTTAAAACCAAAAAAAGTAGAGGAGCGCGAAGGAAGAATATATAGGTCAATTTTAGCCATTAGACAAGATGGCAAGAGAACAAAAGCTTTTGATAATGCAGTTAAACTCCTTAAAAATGTTTTAACGAAATGGGGAGCATCTATAGATATTGATAATTCAATAACTGAAAGCCCTTTATTCACTATTTTGCTCATTGCAAAAGAATTTGAAATAGACAAAGGTAATACTGAAGAAACTGTAGCTTGGAATTTATTAAAAAAGACTATACAGAGCTTTGTGCAACAAGACAAGAAAACATACGAAAATATTCAGGTTTATAACAAGATAATTTATGATTTTGAACCAGACGAAATTATCGAATTGCCTAACTTGTCTAGAACTCTTCCTATCTTCAAGGACATAAGTGAAGACAAATTATATGTTACTTACAGCTTTAGAATTGTAACATCAGATTGTGACGAAATTCTTGATATTATTACAAGTTTGAACAAAACTTTACGCTTGCCAAATGTAGAATTAAAGGATGCAGAAAAAAGATATAAGGATGCAATTGACCAAATAACACACGATATTTCAAAAAAACAAAATATTTCGCAAGAAAAAGCAAAGAAGATAGTTAAAGAATTAGCTAACTCTGGATTCGTTAAAGCAATTTACGATAGAGCTATTCCTTATAAAGTACTTAATGATGTTTTGAGTTGCGGGAAGAATTATCTTATAGAAATTGCTTCACTTTGCAAATCTGAAGGATTAAAGAAATTGGCTCCCGTAAGAAAAGAATTTGTAAGTAGAAAAATTAGTCTTGGAATCGCTCTAGCTACTGAAATGGAACCTCTTGACCAGGGTGGCTATTTCATAATAATTACTGACAAATCAGAAATAGACCCTGCCCTTATGGAAATGAGAACTGCGGAAATAGTGTCAAAATTACCAAAAAATGATAAGTAGTTTCTATAGATTGTTTATTTAACTTTTTTCTTAGCTGAGTCAAGGTCTTGATGCTCTGTAAGTGGGCAGTCTACATGTCTTATCGTATTACCTGTCTTGTCTGTTATGTGTTCATAATAATGTGTTGGAGTGACACTTTTGTCAATAACCCTAGATAAATTGTGGAACTGCTCGTCATCCTTATAATAATCCTGACCTTGTTCAATTTTTTTAATAAAATGATGAAAGCCTTTTCTTTTTTGCTTACCAACGATATTATCCCTGAGCATCATTCCATCTATCAGCTCAAGCGAGTAATTAGTCATTCTGACTAAACCTCCTCATCAGATAATAGCCTAAAATAAAAAAAGCAATGCTTATGGCAATTATTACGTAAAAAATCATCCATACATTCATATTTAGACCATATCTTGTACTGAAGTAAAGGCTTACTGTGCCTCCTGCAAAGAGGCCTCCACTAACCTTAGTTAAGAAATCCCCGAAACACCACCAAAAAGGATATTTTTGCACCATCAACAGTACCTCCCAAAACTCTTGCATTCATTATTTCGCAGGCAATGGTTTTCTGGCAATTTTAAATGCTTCAACCAATAATATCCATCCTGCCATTGTTAAAACTACGACAGGGAGTATAAAAATATCCATCCAATTTCTTCTCAACAAATAGGCTAGTAAAGGAACAATAATACCTAAAACTATCCCCGGCATAATTAGCCAAACTAATTTGGTCTTAAAATCCTGGATTTTAGCTCCACTATTAATAATAAATCTTAAAAAAATCCCCGGGATTATTATAGACAAGAGTTGGATGGCCACTCCGATTATCAATCCGAGACTCATGCCTACAGATGCCCCAATTGGTTTGGAGAATTTTAGGAAATACTCGACACTGAAGGCAGCGAAAAAAATCATCATAAATGCCATTAGGAAAGTAAAAATCCAATTCATTCTTTTAAAGGAGTGCCATAATCCTTGAAAAGTTAGAATAGTTGAGCCTTTTTCCAGTATGTTGTCAAATAGCTGTAGTATCAGAATTGTAAAGAGAAGACCACTCATTAGATAGAGAGCAGATATTTGTATAGCGCCAAATATGTTTAAATTTGGTTCAATGACCTTGGATAGAAGGTACGTCAATACAAAGGACAATACCAAGAGTATGGCGTTTTGTTTAAAAAATTCATTAGTCTCTTTTATCTGCTCGTCAATTGACTTCCAGGCTGCCATACGTTGCAGTTAGCCTGAGCTTCATATTTAAACCTTCTGCAAAAATGAAGGCAAATGCCTTCGATGTAAAGCTTTAATAATCGCAATAACTTACTCACTATCATGTCTGAAGACAACATTTCTATTAAAAAAGGAAAAGCAGTATGTTATCTTTGCCGAAAAGATATTAACGAAGACATATATTTGAATGGCTTGGACAGAAGATATTATTGCTGCAGAGAACACGCACTTCAAGGAAAAGCTCTATTTAGCAAAGAACAGGAAGAAAAAAAGAAAAAATTAATTGAAGACCGTGAGTCATTCAATCGGAAAGTCACTCATGATATTGAACTAGTTCTTCATACTAAAGTTGAAGGAAAAAAAGGCGTAAGGGCGGCAAAAAATATTTTTATTTATAAGGCAACTTCTGAAGCTTTTGATAATCGATTTCCTAATTATAAATCATTGGATAAAAGCCCTTATTTGGAAATGTATGCTGAAGGGCTATGTCGTGAGACAATCTGTATTCTAAAAACTCTAATCGGCAAAAGCCTTACTAAAGGAGAATCTCAGCAACTAAATGGAGAATGTGATATTACCAGTTACAATGCTTTAAATGCTAATTTTAGGAAAGATGAGAAAGAAATTAGAATTTACAAATACAAAATAAATTATGTGTTAACCTTTCCAGACGTAATAGATTTCTTGAATTTTGACAAGTTTAAGGTCAGTAATTGTCCTTTAATAATTTTGAGCACTATTCCAAGCGGAAAAGTAATAGTTACACCAAATACCTTAATAAAAATAATCCATGAAAATCCTCTCGATTCCCTTTTAGTTGAAAAGAAAAAATTTAGCCGATTAAAAGACCAAGTGCAAATTGAATCTTGGCTGGAATTTTCAGATGAGATAAGAAATTTTAAAAAAATTCATTATTTTTCAGAAACAAAGAAGAGTAAAATCCCAAAAGAAGAAATTACAGACACGATTTTCTACACTGCAAAACATTTCCTAATTCAACGTAAGGTTTCCAATGGTGAACAAACCTCATCTTTTATAATTCATAAGTAGGAGCTTGCTCAAGCTTTCAACCTCAGCCTTCAGAAGACTTATCTCTCCGATTCTTTTGTCCTTCAACTTGGTCAAATCTGCCTCATTTATAGGCCCTCTTAAATCCCCACTTTTCTATCAAGTCATCTGCCTCTCTTTCTTTATCAGTATGGTCCGCATTTTTTAAAATAAAATGCGCTACTTCGTGAGCTACAACGCACATTTTGTATTCTTCAGACCTCTTTCGCATTAAACCAAAATTTATCATAATAACTGGTTGAGTAGGTTTCACAAAATGAAGAGTTTCCGTTAAAGCATATACGTTTAAAAGAACAAAAGCAACTTCATCAAGCACTTTCTGTCTGACCTTTTTAGGTAATTTAAGAAGTGTTTTGGCTATTAATATTTGGTCTCTTGTATCTGCTGTCGTGGCATTTCCCCAAGTTGTTAAATTGTAGCAGACACCTTCAACCGAATTTTCAAAAACGTCAGGTTGTTTCTTTAACTCTTTGTCGGATGTCATTTCTTATAGTAAATTTCTTTTTGATTAATAATCTTTCTTAAATAAATTCAGTAGCTCATCTGATGTTGAGCGAAAGCTTTACAGAAAACTTAAATACTGCTGGTACGAGTAATCATTCATGACTGGATTAGATATAATTTTGTGGCTTGTGATTCTTGTCTTATTATATTTCACAATTTCAATTATTGCCAAGATTCATAAGAGTATTGCAAGGGACAGACAATATTCGCAAGATTTTTTCTTAAACATGACTGCAGGCATATTTGGAGCTCTGGTTATCTTAGTTGTACAACGATTCGTAGAGCTAAAAGATGCTGTGCCTCAAATAACCTTTTGGCCCTTCACAGCCTTTCTATTAACATTATTAAAGGCAATTATATGGGTATTGCCTTCGGCGGTTATAACATTCTTCCTATCAATGTTGCTAATTTATGGCGGTTTGAAGCTTGGCAAATTACCGCAACAAAAACAGATTATCGTTATCAAAAGAAAGAATAAGAAATAATTCACTTCAGGGATGTGGACCAAAGCCTTAAATGAGAAAGTCAAACAGCTCGCGGGATATGCGCCTGTCCCAAATGGTTACAAAAACGTGGCATGTCCGCCCGGGGCTATTATGCTTCTTGCTCACATTTATAAACGAGCATCAATACCTCATTTTAAATGGGAAGATTCAAAACAAGGGACTTTAGCCGAACAAGCACCGGCAGGCCGGAAAGATTTGAAAGAGGTCAAAGAAGAAAATCTGACTTGGAACTGACTAGTGTAATCTGTGCCAAATGCGGCAGGAGTTGCGAGGTCCCATTCAAGCCAACAAGCAACAAGCCAGTCTACTGCAGGAGCTGCTTTAAGCAAGCCGGCCCTGGCAATGAATCTACTTTTGTGCCTAACAGATATAATCCTCGTTTAGAAGTCAAATCAGCACCCTCTTCTGAGCTGGATAAGATAAACCAAAAACTAGACAAGATAATGCGGGCATTAAAAATAGACTAAACTTCTTTCAATGGAAAAAGAAACTGTCAAGAAAATAGTGAAAGAAAGCTATAGGGAGATAGCAGAGACAGGATGCTCCTGTTCTTGCGGCTGCATGGGCGAAGCCGGCCAAATAGCAAAAAGCCTAGGCTACTCTGATGAGGACGTTAAAGTTGTTCCAGATGCAAACCTCGGCCTAGGCTGCGGCAATCCTACTGCAATGGGAGAAATCAAAGAAGGCATGACTGTGCTTGACCTAGGCTCAGGAGCGGGATTTGACTGCTTCCTTGCGGCAAAGAAAGTCGGCAAGTCCGGGAAAGTGATAGGCGTTGACATGACAGAACGCATGATAGAAAAAGCATCCGAGAATGCAAAGAAATACGGATTTTCAAATGTGGAATTCAGGCTTGGAGATATTGAGGAACTGCCTGTGGAAGAAAATTCAGTTGATGTTGTAATCAGCAACTGCGTCATAAACCTTGCACCAGACAAGTCCAAAGTTTTCAAGGAGGCTTACAGGGTTCTTAAAAAAGGCGGCAAAATGCTTGTTTCTGATATTGTGCTGCTAAAGGAGCTCTCTGAAATGGACAGAAACGACAAAAAGCTGATTGCCGGCTGCGTAGGAGGGGCTGTGCTGAAAGAAGAGTATCTAAAGCTTGTCAGGGAAGCGGGATTCAGCGTTAAGATTCTCTCAGAAGACAAAGGAATTAGCAAAAGGCAATATAAAGGGTTTCCGCTTGAAAGCCTCAAGATAGAAGCCTACAAGCCCTAAAAACTAAACCAGAAGTATAGTAGCCCGCCCCAGGCTATTTTTTAAGGCGGCAATTCGCTGTCCCTGAATTCTTCCCAATGCCTGAATGAATCACTGTATTTTCCCATCTTTTGCCAGTAAATCGAAAAATTTACAAATTCCATAATTTCCATAGATTCTATGGCAACTACAATATCCATATCTGTTGAAATGAAAGAGAAGCTGAAGAACCTCGGAAGAGCCGGTGATTCCTATGACGATGTCATTAGGAAAATGTACGAAGTTACAAGGAAGAATCTGCTGATGACGTATCTTTATGATGAGTCTGACTCTGTAGGCATTGATGAAGCTATAGCAAAAGCGAGGAAAAATCGCTATTGAGATTGTTTTGAAGTCTATGGGCTTTGACGCATTCTAGCTGCACACAACAGTTTTCAGGCTCATGCTTTGCGCAATGAGATGCCGTGCTCAATTTTTTAACAAATCCGTTTAGCGTCCGCCCGGGGCTACTTTATTTTTATCACTTCCTACGCATTATGCGAACGGTTTCCACACGGTTTCCAGGAACTTATTATATATTCAGGCGTCTTACCTACCTCCATAACCATTTGAGGTGGTGAACATGAAAATAGCAAAAACATTGATGGTGATGGTCCTGGTGCTTGCCCTGTCAGGGCTGGTGAGCGCCTTTGAGATAACAGAGCCGTCTGCCAAGAGTTACAACGCAACATTAGTGCCTTTTGAAGTGGAAAACAATGCCACTTTGGACAACATATCCTACAAAGTGGACAACGGAACTTTGCAGGTTGCATGCACTAATTGCTCTAATTACAGCGCAATTTTGAACCTGAGCAAGGGCAGGCATACGCTGCTGGCAACAGGAGTTCTTGGCAACGTCACATATAATGATGCAGTGAACTTCTCAGTGAAGCTGCCTGAGATAGAAAACGAGAAAAGGAATGAAACTGAAAGGCCTGAAAACAAGACAACGCCAAGGTTCACCTTGGGCTTTGAGAAGCTGCCAAAAGCTGTAGAGGAAGGCAACATAAGCGACAGCGAACTGGCTAGCATTATCAGGAACAACAAGATCAACCCAGGCATACTGAACAGGCTGATAAAGACAGGCAAGCTCGGCAACGAGTCGCTAACTACAATACTGGACACCCAGTTCAGGCCACAAGGATTACTCAGGAAGATTTTGTCTTTGATGGGTTTCAAGCTGGAGACATACGCGAGTTCAATCTATGAGCACTACAACCTCACTCCAAGCCTGGAGAAGAAGATTGTAGCCAGGGATGACCTGCCGAAGAAATATGCAGAGAAGGTGCAGGAAAAGCTAAGAGAGCGCGAGCAAAAGAACCTTGAAAAAGAAAACAAGGAGATGGAGAAAGAGCAGGAGCGCGACAGGGAGAAGAATGAATCAAAGCTGAACAACTCTGGCAAATCCCTGGAAATAGGGAAGCAGAACGGCAAGGATGACGACTTTGTGGCTCCAGGACAGGCTAAAGAAAAAGGTTCTGGCAAGGGCTCGGATAAGGGTGAAGGCTCCTCAAATGAAAACAGGAACCGCTCAGGCTCAAGCGATGACAGTCCTGATGACGAGAGTGACAACAGCGGTGAAGAAGACTAGATTTTTTTTAATTTAATAACATTTGTTTTGAAGAAGGGGCTTTTTTCAACAAGCCCCTTTTCTTCCAGTTTTCTCACTACTTTGCTCATCTTTGACTTTGAAAAATCAAGGGCTTTTGCAATTTCATTCTGCTTGTCATTGCCCTGCCTCACAAGGTCAATGACTTTCTGCTCATCCTCAGAAAGCGTATCTGACACTATGCTTCGCACTCTTTTTTTGTGGAAAATGAAGAATGCTAAAAACCCTAAAGCCAGAGCAACAGGTATGAGAAGCAGCCACCAGGCACTGAAGCTTTGCCCACTGGTGTAGAAAACAGCGACCGCAGCATTTCCTGTGTTTTCAAAGCTCCAGTGCAGGGTTATGCGCCTGCCGTCAGTGGTAATCGATTGGGGTTCTGGCGTTGCCTGCGGCGCATGCTCTGACAGCATGAAGCCGGCTGGCAGCGTTGCCGAAACCTTTATTTCATCAACCACTGCTGAGGACAGGGCAGTCCTGAATGATTTGCCGCTGC
Organism: Candidatus Woesearchaeota archaeon; assembly: GCA_043807015.1. Taxonomy (GTDB): domain Archaea; phylum Nanobdellota; class Nanobdellia; order Woesearchaeales; family UBA10216; genus JAZDGJ01. Next base: position 31,357 of record JAZDGJ010000010.1, read on the forward strand.
CGCTTTTTTCTATCATGTTGTCATAAAGCAGCTGGAAACTGACAGTATTCTCTCCAGGCTTTATGTCCTTGGCAAAGGATATCTTGTAAGAGCCGTTCTGCTCCCTGACAGAGTAGCTGCCGTCATATATGACGCTGAAGGGCTCAGAGATTGCTGTGAAAACAAACGAGTCATAAGCTTCGTCTGCTTCAAATACAACAGATACAGCTTCAGTAACAATGTCATTGGCCGAGATGGAGAAATCCGCCTTAAGGGAAGTTGCAGAGGCGACTGGCAAAAGCAGAAGGATAAAAACAGCTGTGACTAATACGCTTTTCATAAGGCCGTTATACTGAGTGCAAATATAAGCTTAACTAAAGTTTTTCGAGAGCTACGGCCTGAAGCCGCCCGTTCTTCCATATCTCCCGGTCAGGTCATCAAGATTGCCCATGTTTCCCATGTTGCCGATAGAATCATTGCCAAGTTGGTCCATTCCCTTATCATGGACAATTGCCTTTGGGTCTGGAGTTATGCGGTCTATGATTTCCAGGGCGAAGTAAAATACTGGGAAGTAGATAACTGCTGCAATTATGTGACTCCAGGTTAAGGCAGCATAATTGTAAAGCACCGGTATAAATATTGCGAACACGTAAGTTACCGCCTTTATCCTGCCGATTTTCCTCACAATGGTGCTTCCCTTGATACCAAGAACAACAACTAGCAAGCCGTAACCAAATAGCATTGCTATTATTGCAAACCTGGCAAAAATGCTCCAAAAGCCAGTTATTTCGCCGCCTGACATCAAGGCAACTGTCTGCCTTGTGCAGTCAACAGAAGCCCAGATGATTATTGTGGCATTGCTCATTGCATTGCCTATTGATGTTCCAGTCTTCTCCTGGAAAACTCTGCGAAAAACCAACCAAGCCATATTGGCACAAGAATCCAGAGCATAACCGTGTTGATGAACGGCGAGATGAAAATAGTGTGAATCCAAAGCTTGAACAAATCCAGCAGATATATGAAGATTGAAGCGAAATCCAAGACCGGCACCTCTTTATAACAACTCAGTTTTTGCTTTTAAAAAGGTTTCTATGGGTTAAAATCCTATCCTGCCTGAAAAAAGCGAAGGGTTTTTATAGCCAAAAGCCAATAATAGCGTCGTGAAAAAGGCAGCCAAGCAAGTCCAAAAACCAAGGGAATGTCCTGTCTGCGGCGTAGAGCTGGACAAGGACAACAAATGCGCAGAGTGCGGCGAGAGCTTCAGCAACATGGAAGAAGAGGAGCCGCAGAACTGAGCTAGAGTGCGCATTCTCATTCTATAGACAGCCTTATTCTGTTTTGGCGATGAAGCGTGGTCTTGCAGGCTTTCCGTTGAGTTTCAAGTGCTCTAGTAAGGCGTCAATTTCGCCTGAGCCGATGGCTTTCGGATGGAAGTATGCATTCCTTATTGCCCAAAAATCATAGTGGAAGCCTGCTTCACCCATCAGAACACTGATTTTAGGCTGCTGTCTTTTTCCAAGAGCTGCCTGGCTCCAGAAATATCCCCTGCTGTCTTGCCAACTAGTTTCAAGATAGCCTGCCGCAGATTCGCTGGGTCTTACAAGTTCGTGCATTTTTAGATTCCTGGCTTCCCCTTCTCGCCAAGCCATTTCAATAGGGTGCTTGAAAGTCAGCCTCAAATCCTTTATCAAAGCACCTGGCAACCAAACAGTAGGGCTTCCCCATTTTGCAGTTATTGGAACTTTAGGGTTAGTATATGTCGGGATCAGAACCATATCTGGGTATTCAAGCTTGATGTACATGTCTAAAGGCACATTGTGTTGTCTGTTGAGATTTACATCAGGATAATCTTTAGTGACTCTTGCTCCCTGAGGGAATGGCAGCGCTTCAAACTTTGCGCGAAAATCCTCAAGCTTTGGTCCCCATTGTTTTCTCCGTTCTTCTTCATAGAACGAAGCAAGCTCTTGCACAAATTCTTCGCGGTATGCTCTTCCTTCATGACACTCCTTAGTTCCGTCAAATTTGCCTGCTCTGGTCGACTAATTCTCTCATAAGGGGGTTTACAAGGTCAGAAAGCTCCTTTAGGAGTGCGTTATAAGGCACAATGAACTTTGCGAGATTCTCCTCAATTCCCATAACAGAGCTAATCTTTGTTGATTTTTAAATTTTTCAGATACCTTTATAAACCAAGCCCTTTTTCTCAGCGTCAGGATAAGCCGGTGAAAGCTGGCTTAGGCCGGACATGTTCTCGGCAATCCTAAAAACCGTTTTGAGGCGAAAAATGGCACGAATGCATTCAAGGAAGAAAGGAACGGCAGGCTCTAAAAGGCCGCTGGTGAAGTCAAAGCCGATATGGATTAACTACAAAGCAAAGGAAGTTGAAATGCTTGTCGCAAAGCTTGCGAAAGAAGGCAAAACTCCCTCAAAAATAGGGCTTATCTTAAGGGATGCATACGGCATTCCTGATGTCAGGCTTGTTACAAAGAAGAATATTACCCAGCTTCTGGATGAGAAGAAGATGCTTCCCCAGATTCCTGAAGACCTGATGGCGCTGATAAGGAAAAATATCCTCATCAAGAAGCACAGGGAGACCAACAAGCATGATGAGTCAGCCCACCGAGGCTTCATTCTGACAGACTCAAAAATGCACCGCCTTATCAAGCACTACAAAGCAACAGGGCGTCTTCCGAAAGACTGGAGCTATGATCCTGAGAAGATTAGGCTGCTTGTGGAGTGAACAGGCAGATTTTTATTTTTTTATTTCAAATTTTTCTCCTTCTTTTACATTATATTTTTGCCCGAAGAAGCCCTGATTAATTGCCATTGCAAGGTGCCCGTAGTCATCAATGTAGAGAAGCTCTTTGCCCTGCTCTGCCTCTCCGAATGTTTTCAGGAGTTTGCACCTAAAGATATTGCTGCCGACAGCGACATTTACCTCACTGCCGTATGAAAAATTCAGCTGGTCTGCATATATGTTGCTGTAGACATTAAAGCTCTGCCGATTAATTCTCAGCACTTCTCCAATGATGCTGCCGCCCTGCACTTTTGCCTTGGTGTAAGGCGCTACTGCAAGTTCCTTTTCCTGAACCTTTTTCCCAAATTCCTCGAGCTTGACACCATTGGCAAGGTGGGCTGCCGCCGGGCAGAAAACATCCCTGCCGTGGAAAGTTGGAGAAACCGGCAGCTGCATGTATTTTTCGTTGGTGATTTCAACAGCTTTTTTTATCCCGCCAAGGCGCTTTGCAGCAGGAATTAAGACGCCGTTGTCAGGCCCTACAAGGCAGTCTCCTCTGGCTGCTTTTATTATGATTCCTCTCCTTGCTGTGCCTACTCCTGGGTCTACTACGCAGACATGTATGCCAATAGGAAGGGAAACAACTGTTTCAAGCTCCCTTGCACCATCTTTTATGTTAAAAGGCGTCACTTCATGAGTCAGGTCAACCACATTTGCCTCAGGGCAGTGTTTCAGGACAGTAGCCTTCATTACCCCGCAGCCCTCGCTTGCGATCCCGAAGTCGCTGGTTATGCTTACAAAGGGTTTCATTTCACTCACGGATTTCGACGTCGTCAACTATCCCGTCAGAATCAAGGTCTACGCCTTCTACGACCTTTGCTTTTACTGCCTTGTTGTAAAGGTTGCCTTCCTTTATTTCCTTGAAGTGCTTAAGGAAGGCTATTATTGCTGCTCTTGTGCCTGAATACCTATTGCCGGAAACAACAAGGATGCTTTTTTCAGGATTAAGGGGATTCTTTGTCTTGACAATCAACCCTGACTCATCAGTTGGGTATGTGTTACCGCTTATAGTTGACTTAATAGCCCAGTGCTCATCCTTCTCAAACCTTATCGGCAGCTTGGAGTTGACAAGCTCTGTTGCCTTGTTCACTATAGGGCCGCCTATAAGTATCAGGTTGTTGCCCTTCAATTCCTCATCATGGACTTCTGTGTCAAGCTTGACATTCAGCTTCGGCACGTAATTCAGGAATGTGCCCAGGAATAAAGCAAGATCCATGCCGTAATAGCCATCTCTGCTTCTTGCCTTTTCAGGACCGTGGGGATCAGGGCTGCCCACAATAATCAATGCATTAAGCTGCCCGTCCTTGATGAAAGGCTCAAGAAATTCAGAATCACCCTTCAGCTGGAATATCTTCTGGGTATTCTGAAGCTCCTTCAGCTTTATGACAAATGCTGGCTTTTCAGCAAAGTAGTATTTTGCTGTTGCGCCCTGCTTTTCCTCTTCCCTGACAACCTTTATGGCTCCGCAGGCTTCCAGATTCCGTATGTGGTAATAGATTTTCTGCTCATGCACTTTAAGCTCCTTTGCCAGCTCCACAGGATACATGGGCTTTTGGACAAGAAGCTTTAGAATCTTAACTGCCAGCTCAGAGCTCAATCTCTTTGCATCTCCTGCAGAAATCTCCTGCGCAGGCAGGGATATTATTTCATTTTTGACCTTATCCACTACAAACATTTTTGTAACCGAGCTAAAGAAAAAGTGTTAGTATTTAAAGGTTGCGGATTGCTACTATGACCGCTATTTGAATTGATAATATTTTTATATTAATCCGTGTTACCTCTGGCTATGGAGTACGAAACCCTTGTGGCAGTGATTGAATCCACTAGCCGCACACCAATCCTTGATGCTTTTGCTCCAGTTAGGGGGGGATACTATATACTACCAAGTGAGGTCCGTTTTTCTACGTTGGAGCTGCAATTGGGGGAAAATGATACTAATGTCAGATCTCTGGTAATAAAGGCAAGTGACAAGCCTCTGGTTAGAGCTGGTGATCGCATAAGAGCATATATACATGCGAATACTGAAGAAATGGTACGCAAGCCAGAGTCAGAATTCAAGGTCAACCTAACACCCGAAGATTATGTTGCTGTTAGCTGTAGGCCCTTTCCTAAAAGACGACAAAGACACGAGCTAGGTCCCAAAGAAGAGCCTTTTAAAATAGAAAGATTGGATGATGCTGGTAAGGTTCTAGATTCTTATGAGTTATTGAAGCACTTTTAAAACGCCAGAATCAAAGCAAATTCCTTATCGCATCAATGTGCTCTGCCACTTCGTTGCCTGTCTTTGTAAGGGTGAGAAGCTTCAGCCTGCCCTGCTTTTCAAAGTTGATAAGCCCGGCTTTCTGCATTTCCTGAAGTATCTTTACAACATGGGAATATGTGCAGTCTATTGCTTTGGCAAGCGAGGAAGCATAGACCCCAGCCTTGGAGTTTTTCAGGCTGACTAGCATCATAGCCGGCTTTTCCCTGAAAAATACATTGAAAATCTCCTTATTCTGCATTCCCCAACACCTCACTACTTGAAAAGTTATTTTAAGCTATATATTTAAATCTTTCCATTCAGGCTCTTTTTTCCGTCGGAGAACGGTATTGCGCGAGAAATTCCTCCTCCATGAAATGCAACTCCCCCGGCACAATCAATGAAAAGGGCGCTTTTCCAAAGTCTTCAGCCCTGACATCTTTTGCAGCGCCAGAGACAATTTTCTGGTCGTCTGAGCCTACCCTGGCGATGCCGATGCACAAAGTATTTTCCTCAAAGACCTCCTGCTTTCTCCTCGAGTCAATCTCAAGGAGTATGTCAATGGCCTCCTTTACCGTCATAAAGCGCTTTTCTTTTGGCTTCAAATCCAGAAGCAGTAATGTGTGCAGCCCGAGAATTTTGTTCTGCCTCAGCACCTCATAAAAAATCTCAGGCTTGAAATTTATTTCCGGAAAAGGAATTGTGACAGTCTTGCCGAACTTGTATGGCTGCAGCCCGGTAATTGCAACTGCGCTGAGAATTGAGGCATTATGGACTACTTTCACAGGAATGCCAATTTTCTTTGCCCGCATCATTATGTCAAGATGTGTTGTTGCTGTCAAAGGGTCGCCTATAATCAGTAGAGCAACATTCACTTTGGATGCCTCCTCAACAATCCTGTCCGACTGCTCGACAAGCTCGCGCTCGGCAATGAGAATTTTCTTGCCGTAGAGCTTCTCCAGCTTTTCAACAGGGCAGTTAATAAGCGCAGAGGTGTAGTTTTCCAAGTAGATGATATCACTGCTCCT
>JAZDGJ010000011.1:0-35964 GCA_043807015.1 Candidatus Woesearchaeota archaeon
TACTCTTCTGCAGCAATTGTCCTGCTTGAGAAGTTCGGAATGTCCCTAAAGGGAACGGGCGGCAAGACCATAACAAACCTTTTCCTCAGTCATAGCAGTGATGAGGAGCTGGCAGAGCTGCTGAATGGTCTGTATTGCGGAGATGGTTATGTCTCAGGTAGCTCAATAGAGTTAACAACAAAAAGCGGGGCATTAGCTTCTTCGGTAGAAACAATATTGACAAGGCTCGGAATAACTTTCGCTTCAAAGTGGGAAGTGAAAGCAATAGCAAGCTCAGGATTCTCAGGAGTTTACAAGACAATAAGAATTTATGGCGCCTACAATGCAGAAATCTTCAGCTCAAAGATAAAGCTGGTTCACAAAATGAAGCAAAGCCGTGCGCTTGCAATAGCTGCAAAGACTGTAAATCCGAACACAGACCTAATTGATGCAAACTCCCTTATAAAAAAGACAGCATCAGACCTTGGGCTGAACGTCAAAAAGCTGAAAAAGAATTTTCCGCGGCTGGATGCTTACTGCTACAACCAGTGTCTGCCGAGCGTTTATGGCGTGCAGCACTTAATAACAGAGCTTTTCAGCAAGTCGCCTGGCAGGTCCAAGGCATTATCTGAGCTGAAAAAGCTCGCAACCTCAGACATCTTTTGGGATGAAATTACAAGCATAGAAAGAGTTCAGCCAAAAGACGAATGGGTTTACGACCTTTGTGTTGAGAAAGACCACAACTTCATAGCCAACAACATTTTCGTTCACAATAGCAACGTTCTAGACGCATTGTGCTTTGTGCTTGGGAGAATCAGCTCAAAGAGCCTTAGGGCAGAAAGGCTTTCCCACCTGATTTACAACGGCGGCAAGACAAAGAAGCCTGCAGCAAAAGCAGAAGTCTCAATATTCTTTGACAACAGCAAAAAAACTTTCCCTGTTGAAGGTCCTTACCTGAAAATCACCCGGACAATCAAGGCAAGCGGGCAGAGCGTCTACAGGATTAATGATGTTGCAAGGACAAGGCAGCAGGTTTTGGACATAATGGCAATGGGAAGAGTAGATCCAGAAGGGCACAACATAATCCTGCAGGGAGACATAATCAGATTCGTGGAAATGTCAACAGAGGAAAGAAGGCAGCTGATAGATGAAGTTTCAGGCATCTCAGTCTATGAAGACAAGAAGCAGAAAGCACTCAGCGAGCTTGAGAGGGTTGACGCGCGCTTAAGGGAGGCAGACATCCTTCTTACAGAAAGAAAAGCGCATTTGAGGGAGCTGAAAAAAGACCGTGACCAGGCTTTGAAATACAAGGACATTCTTGACAGGGCAAAGCAGACCAAGGCAACATACCTCCACATACAGATAAAGAAAAAGGAAATCAGAAAGGACGAAATTGAAAAACAGCTTGCTGAGCAGCAAAACGAAATCACCAAGTCAAAGGAAGAGATTGAGAGGTTGAAAAAGTTAGCTGAAGACAAAAAGAATGAGAGCGCAGCCCTTGCTGCGGAAATTGAGAAGAAAGGCGAGGTTGAGCAAGTAGAGCTCAATAAGGAGCTTGAAACCTTAAGAGTCAAGATAGGCACTGACAGCAACAGGGTTGAGATGGTTGGTAAAGAGCTTGTTAAGATAGTTGAAAGGCGGACGCAGCTTAATTCTGAGGTTCAGGACATTGAAGGCAGGATAAAGAACCTTCAAAGCCAAAAAGGGCGCCTTATCTCAGAAAAGGCGAGCATTTCTTCAGAATTAAAGAAGATTGAGCAGTCAATCCTTGACATAAGGAAAGAGGAGTCATTGGATGAAGTTGCAGAATTGGAAAAGCAGATTGATTCCATAGAAAAGGAGCTTGAGGCGCAGCAGGCACAGGCACAGAAATCAGCTGAGGAAAAGCAGAACCTGCTGAGGGAAAAAGACAGGATTGAGATACAGCTGAAAAACCTTGACGACCAGATTGCAAAAGTGAAAGAAATTGAGAAAGAGCGCTCGAGCGAAATTTCTGCATTGAAGGAAAAGCAGGCAAGGTTCAAGAAAATTGTTGTTGAGCTGAACAAGCTCCTGAATGACAATTCTTCCTTAGCCGCACAAGTCAGCCAAATTAAGCAGCAGATTTTCATAGTTGAAGAGCAAATATCAAAGGCAAGGGGAAGGCAGTTTGCGTTCCAGGAAAAAAGCATCGGCTCATCTGCAATTAAAGCAATACTTGAGCAGAAGGAAATCACCGGAATCGAAGGAAGGGTCTCTAACCTTCTTACAGTGCCTGCGAAATACTCTGCGGCAATCGAGGCAGCAGCTGGCTCGAGATTGAACAGTATTGTTGTAAGGGATGATGCTGTTGCGGCTGAATGCATAAAATACCTCAAGGCGAAAAAGCTCGGCACAGCCACATTCCTTCCATTGAATAAAATCAAGGGAACTGACGAGTCAACAGGCAAGGCAGAAGGCAACGGCGTCCATGGCTCGGCAATTAACCTTGTTTCATTTGAGCCAAAATACAAGAGCGTATTCTCCTATGTATTTGGAAAGACAGTTGTTGTTGAAACCATAGATGTTGCAAGAAGGCTTGGAATCGGCAAGTTCAGGATGGTGACTTTAGATGGTGACATCGCAGAATTAAGCGGCGCGATGCACGGCGGCTACAGGAAGAAGTCTGAAAGCCCCTTCCAGGAGAAGAATGTTGCAGAGGAGCTTGGAAAGCTTGAGGCAAGGCAGGCTGAGGTTACAGCTGAATTAGCCAATCTCCAATCCAGCAGGACTGCGAATGAAAAGCAGATTGAGGCAATGAGAGCAGAGAAGGCAGAGCTTGAAGGAGACATGATAAAGACAGAAAGAAGCCTTCATCTCGAAGCAGGAGACCTTGATGCAACCAAGAGGCAGGAGGAAATCTGGAAGAAAGAGCTGAAGGATATAGATGCAAGGCTCGAGGCAGCCCAGTCATCATTGTCAGAAAAAAACAGGAAATATGCAGAGCTCAAATCAAAGCGCGAGCAGCTGAGGAACAAGCTCAGCGAAATGAGGAACCCCGCTGTTCTGGCAGAATTAAACGCATTTAACCAAAAAAGGCAGGAATTGCTCCAGCAGGTGATGCAGAAGGATTCTGACATTAAAGGCTTGGACGTGCAGGCAGACCAGATCCTGAGCCAGGAAAAGGAAAGGATAGGAAGCATACTCAAGGGCTTGGTCAGGGAAGAAGCCCAGTTTGAAAAAGAAAAGGCAGAGCTTGAAAAAGGCGTTGAGAAGCAGAAGAAAGATCTCAAGATTTCTGAGGAAAAATCAAAGAAATTCCATGCAAAATACCGCGAGCTGTTTGACAACAGGACAAAGCTCAGCGATGAAATCAGGGTTGTTGAAGAAAAGATAATCAGGAAGGAGGAGCAGTTAAACCTCATAGAGGTAAGGATAAACAACATCTCTGTGAAAAAGGCAGAGATGATAGGCGAGCTTACAGGGCTTAATGAGGAATTCCAGCCCTATTCTGACTTAAAGCTTCTTGAGGAAACAGATGAAGAAAGGCTGAAGCAAGAGACGTCAAGGCATGAGCGCGCAATGATAGAAATGGGAAACGTCAACATGAAAGCCCTTGAAGTTTATGACGAAATTGAGAAGCAGTACAGCTCGCTCCTTGACAAGAGAGAGAAGCTTGACAAGGAAAAGCTGGATGTTGTAACAATGATGAATGAGGTAGAGGCAAAGAAAAAGGACCTTTTCATGAACACATTCAACGTGCTGAATGAAAATTTCAAGAGAATATTCTCCCAGCTCTCTGTGAAGGGAGAGGCATACCTCGCGCTTGAAAATGAGGAGTCGCCGTTTGAAGGCGGATTAAAAGTCAGGGTGAGGATTATAAGCGACAAGTTCCTTGACATAAGGAGCTTATCAGGAGGCGAAAAAACGCTGACAGCGCTGGCATTCATATTCGGCATACAGGAATACGAGCCTTCCTCATTCTACGTTCTTGACGAGGTTGATGCTGCGCTGGACAAAAGGAATTCTGAAAAGCTGGCAAAGCTGATAGAGGCTTATTCAAGCAGGGCGCAATACATAGTGATTTCACACAACGACGCAATAATATCGGAAGCCACAACACTGTATGGCGTGAGCATGGACGAGCACGGCGTAAGCAACGTGGTGAGCCTGAAGATATAGGCGAATTCTTTATAAACACGGTTAGATAAGCCTTACTTCTGGCTGGTGGGTAGAAGATGAGTTATCTTGTTGTAACAAAAAAATTGTCTGGCATCTATAAAGGATTCGTTACTCATAATTCTTTTGATTCAAAACAAGAATTTGACAAATGGCGTAAAGAGGCTAAAGGCTATCACGTGGTAGCAGCAGGAATATCGGAAGAGGACGCCTCTGCGATATGTGCCCAATGCAACACGCTAGAAGTCCTACTCGAAATTGCCATAAGAAATGCAGTTACAGCACCTCCAGGGGAGCAACGGCAGGTGTTTGAGAGCAGCCTGGGTGAGATTATTTCCATGTTAAAAAGCCCTTTAATATTAGCGGCAAAATATTTCGGAGTCGTGAAAAACTAATTGCATCAGAACGAGTCTATCACTTTTATCATCTTCTTTATGAATCTCTTCTCAGGGAACTTCCTGACTACTGTGTTTCGGGCATTCCTGCCGAGCCTCTGCCTGAGCTTCTCGTCGCCAAGAAGCTTTTCTACCGAGCTGCTAAGCGCCATGAAATTCTTTTTGGGAAAAAGCATTCCGTTAACGCCGTTTTTAATGTAGGTTTTCAGTGAGCCAACCGGAGTGCAGACAACAGCAAGCCCGCACGACATTGCTTCCAATGTGGCTAAAGATGTTGTTTCTGTCAATGAAGGCAGAACATAGACATCCATTGCCTGCAAATAAGGCAGAACATTGTCTGTGCCTCCCGGCGCAATCACTCCCTGCTTTTTGCTGAAAAACTTCTCAATGCTTCTGACGCCTGAGCCGACTATAAGCAGGACTATCTCCTTCCGCTTTTTTCTAAGGACCTGGAATGCCTTGTAAAGCGTCGTAAGGTCTTTCTCCCTGCCTAGCCTGCCGCAGAATCCCACAACCATAATATTTTGGCTGATCCCGACAGCTGCTTTTGCCAATGCCTTGCTTTCAGGAGGAACAAATCTGCCTGCGTCTATGCCTGGGCTAACCACTTTTTTCCTTGCTGTCACCCCTACTTTTTCAAGTTTTTCTGAAACATCTGAAGAGGGAACTAGAAGAAGATTGCACTGGTTGTAGACTTCTCTTATAAATAATTTTGCTAGGGGAATAAACCCATTCGTCAGTAATCTGAACCTCATGGCGTCTGCCGCGAGCTCCCACTCAATTGAGTGAATGTAGGCAACCACTGGCTTTTTTGCCCTTCTCGCAGCAATGATTGCCATTAGCCCGACAGGCCCTATGGTGTGCGTCAGGATTATGTCTGCGGCATTTACTGCCCTGCGCACAGCCCTGTAATTTGGCCTGCAGAATGTGAAATCCCCTGCCTTCAGCCGCTTAATCAGCGGGAACCTTATAAGCCTCACTTTTTTGTAAGCCTTGACCTTCCCGTGGTTTGGCGCAAGCACAGTGATTTTATACTTTTTTGCAAGCTCGGGAATCAGGCTGTTGAGAATAACTGCAACCCCGTCCTTCCGCGGCAAAAAGCAGTCGCTCGCTATAACAAGCCTTTTCATGTCAGTTCACTTTTACAAAGCTTTCAGCATATTTGCTGTCATTGTGGACGCCGTCCATGAAAGCCCTTGTGTAAACGCTCCACTTCAGCAATGTGATTGCAATCCACTGGCTCCTGAAATTCTCAAGCGCCTTGAGCTTTGCCTGAAATGTATCTGTTATGTCAACATAAAGCATTGGAGCCGAGCGCTTTCTCAGTTTTAAAGGCGCCCATACCTCAAATGTATACACGTCGCACTTGCAATTTAGGCTCTTGACAACGTCAAGAACAATCTTATTGACTGCCTTGTGGTCTGGGTGAGGGTCATTGATTGAGTGCGTGAAGATTTTGTCAGGCTCCATTTCTGTAATATACTGGTGGATTGTTCCAAACATATTCTTCTCCTTGAATTCCTCGGCAAATTTGCCCTCTTTCAAGCCAAGAAACTTGACATCTTTGCCCCCCAGGATCTTGTTTGCCTCCTCAGACTCCTTTACCCTCATTTCCGCGGTTATTTCCTCCCTGAGCCAGGGATGGCTGGATTCCCCAAACGAAAATATGACTGTATGGATTTCTTTCCCTTCCTTGGCATATTTTGCCAGTGTGCCGCCAACGCCTAAAACCTGGTCGTCTGAGTGGGCGCAAAACACAAGGATTACATCTCTATGCGAGCCATTATTATCTGCCATGCGCATAGCTCAGTTTGGAATGTATTTAAGTTTTGTGGAGATAAAGATTTTATACTGGCTCTCCAAACAGCCTTTATGCCGATCCTCAAACACCTCGGGAAAATCCTGCTTCCGAAGCAGATAACTGTGAAATTCTGCCCGAAATGCGGAAGCTACAACGTGCACTACACATTTGGGAAGTCAAAAAAACTCGGTCTTCTCGGGCAAATGCTTGGCAGCAACCTTTGCTGCTTTGACTGCGGCTACACAGGATTGTTCCCTGTGAAAAAGGTAAGAATCAAGAAATAATAAATGGGAATGCGGGGATTTGAACCCCGGACACCACGGTCTTCAGCCGTGTGCTCTCCCAGGCTGAGCTACATATGTGGCCTAAAAGGCACACTTTTAGGTTCCCACTAATACTCAGCCAGGCTTCTGAGATTTAGGTCGATTTAAAATAGTTTCGGTTTGCCAAATCCCCCTAAAAACACGAATATTCCCACTGTCTAGAATCAGTCCTTAACTTCTTCTTCGCTGATATCTTCGTCGCTATATTCTCCGAAGTCTTCTTTGCTTTCAGGCTCTTCCACTGGCAGTCCGGTCTCTCCGTTCTCAGCTTTCTCTGGCTCAGCCTCCTTCACCAGAGTTTCAGCATCCGGCAGGACTTCAATAGTGCCGGCTCTTCCTGTGGTGAGCTGCTTCTCGCCCTGCCACTCGTTGACAAAGCCGTTCTTGATATGAATCCTGGAGCCAGGCTTTACATTGTCAATCTGCTCGTTCCACAGCGAAAGCCTAATCTCGCCGGTTTCATCCTTTATAGTGGCAGTGGCAACCCTTCCGGCTTTGCCGAACTTTGAGAATTCCTTTGCTTCGCTTACTTCTGCTACTTCTGCAATTAAGTCAACATTTCCCTGCTTGGACTGCAGTTCTGAGATGTTCATCTCAGTAGCGGGAGTATGACTGGCTTTAAATACGTTTTGTAAACCTTTAAATAAGAAGGCAAAATATCAGGTTTCTATTGCGGGGGTGGCAGAGCCTGGTCAAATGCGGCAGGTTCAGGACCTGCTCCCTTAGTGGGTGCGCGTGTTCGAATCACGTCCCCCGCAGTATCTTTTTAAACATGAAAAACAGGCGGTTCATATAGCAAACATTTACGAAACAAAAAATTTTGTTGTTGAAGCTGTTGAAAAACCACATATAGATAGAAACGACGGAGGGCACATTAAGATTACCCCAAAAGTAAGGTTAGTGGACAGGCAACAACTTTCTCCTACGCAAGCTATTGAACTTATGAGGTTAACTATTGTTGTTGGGCAAGCGATGACTAAGGCAATGAGGGAACATGGCGTTGATATTGGCAGAATAAATTATCAGGACAACGGGAACTGGAGTGTCTTCAAAACTGAAGGTCCTTACTTACACATTCATTTGTACGGCAGGGCAAAGAGCGCAAAAATTCAAAAATACGGGCAGGCGTGCTATTTTCCCAATGTGGGAGAAAAACCAGAATATTATGAGAAACTAAAACCACTGACTGAAGAGGATGTAAAAGGAATCAGAGCTGAAATTGAAAAACTGCTAAAAGAAGAAAAATTTTCAGATTTTGCCTGGGGCTTGAACAAGTTAGAACGCTGATTCGGATGTCTCAAGTATTATCCTTAGAATTCTACTCTTCCAGTATCTTGGCGCCCTTAATCAGGTGAAGCCTTCCTTTAAGGCTTCTGCAGAGCTTTTCTGCCTCGCTTCTCTTCAGCTCAATAAGCCCTGAAGAGCTTTTTCCCCTGAAGCCAAGCATTACAGTCTCGCCAGCAGGCATGAAAGATTCGTTAATCATGACTTCCTTAATATCCACCTTGGCTTCAAGCCTGACTTCGCCGTCAGGGGTTACCTTTCTTATTTTAATCTGCATATTTTTACTATTTTATAATAGTTACTATATAAATTTTGTGAGAATAAAGCTTAGTAATATGACGTTCAATAAAATTATTACTCAGAAAGATTTGAACTTGAGAAAACATTAAATACATTTAATTATTACCTCATTTCATGAACGCTGCAACAATAATGAAGGAATTAGATCCAAAATATGACCTGTCTAGACATATCCACGATGATTCAATCGGTGGCGGGTTCAAAGACTTAGGAGTTCTTGCATTGAATTTAGGAAAGTCATTTGTAAGAGGAGCCTCGGTAGGAGCACTGGTTGGAACTGCTTCAGGCCTTGTATATGGCATAGTTAGCGGCGATGTCCCAAAGGGCACTATTGAAGGTCTTCGTAACGGAACGGCTTTAGGTCTGGTCGTAGATATTTCTCAGTACGGAATCCGTTATGCCGTAAGTAAGCTAAGGAATGATGTCTCTAAATGATATAATGGCTAAAAATCAACTTCGATAAATTACAACTGAATATTCTCAACATCTACAGGTTGAACAATACGTAAAAATAAAATGGGGCTGCGGGGACTTTCATGCCGCAAAGCCACGTTTGCGCCCGCAGGCGCCAGTCGGCTTTATGCCGACTTAAGGTAGCCAGACTTTGCTGGCACTTTGAACCCCGGGTTACAGCGTTTTTCTAACCCGTTTCGTTACCCGAACGCTGTGTGATAGATTGCCCCCGGCGTATGCCGGACCAGGCTACACTACAGCCCCATAATGCTGGTGAGTTAAAGCATAATATTTAAATTATACTCAACTATGCCACAGTTATGGATTTTGAAGAGGTCGTGAGAAAGAGAAGGTCTGTACGGGAATACGAAAACAAAGAAATAACTGATGCGCAGCTGAAGAAGCTCTTTGACCTTGTGAGATTTACGCCTTCTGCATACAACCTGCAGCCTTGGGAGTTCATAATTGTCAGAGATTCTGAGAGAAAGAACGCCCTCAGGGAATGCACGCCTTCAAAGCAGCAGCATGTTGAGAACGCTGGCGCGGACATAATAATCCTCGGCAATAAAGACCCGGAAGCTTATCTTGATGAGATAAAAGCTGATGAAGCCAAGAGGGCAAGAGTAAAGCTTCTGACAAGCCGCTCTGAGCAGGAGAGCGAAAGATGGACTCAAAGAGATGGAAGCCTTGCTGCCATGACATTAATGCTTGCAGCGCAGTCCATGGGATTGTCAACATGCCCCATAGGTGCTTTTGATGCAGACAAAGTCAGAAAAGAATTCAGCATTCCTGAGAAATTTGAGATTGTCCTTGTTGTAACACTTGGCTACGGAAAGAATATTCCTGAAGCGCCGAATAAAAGGAGTGTTGAAAGCATAATGCATTTTGAGAAGTTATGAGCCCATATTCTCCTTTTCCCATTCATCCAGCTGCTTTTCAAGCTCTGGGTCGCGCTTTTTTCTTTCAAACTTTATTTTGTCGCCATAGCCCTTGAAGCGCCAGTAGATTCCCGCAATTATTCCCAGCCCCAAGCCGCTGATGTGGGCGATGCTTCCAATATTGCTCGGTATTATTGTCCTTATTACGTCCTGCGCAAGCCAAAATAAGGCAGCGATAGCCATAGGCATGGGGACGTAGCTTATCCATATGACCATCGAGGGCCTGAGCACAGCCAGAGTCCCTATTATGGCGTATATTGCGCCCGATGCGCCCAAAGAGCTCGGATAAATTGTGAATATGTTGACGATAATTCCCGCAGCCAGAAAAATCAAAAGCACCTTCTTTGCCCCAATCCTGCCCTCAAGCAGCAAACCGAAAAGGCAAAGCCCGAACACGTTTGAAAAAAGATGGGCGATGTTTGCATGCGCGAATATTGAAGTCAGGATTCTCCATGGCTGGCTCCACATCAGGCTTTTTTCAAGCACAAACGGCTCAGTGCCGAATATGTGCTGAAGGATGAAAACAAGAACGCATGCTGCAGACAGCCATAAGGCAGTGTATTTCATGTCAAAAACCACCAATCAAAGATTGGTGGCGTGGTGTTTCGAATTACGCGGCAATGTGGTTTTTGAGCACAGTCAGAATTCCACCCTATTTCCAATATTCACAGATTGGTGGAATTCTGATGTTTAAGCGGCTTGCCGAGCTTCTCAAACT
Source organism: Candidatus Woesearchaeota archaeon (assembly GCA_043807015.1). Taxonomy (GTDB): domain Archaea; phylum Nanobdellota; class Nanobdellia; order Woesearchaeales; family UBA10216; genus JAZDGJ01. Next base: position 10,329 of record JAZDGJ010000011.1, read on the forward strand.
GCTCCCCGTCAAGTAGCCTGCCGACAATCTCCTTGAGGTCTTTTATTGGAACCCTTATCTGGGCTGTTGTATCCCTATGCCTTAAAGTGACTGCGTTGTCCTGCAAAGTGTCAAAGTCAATCGTGCAGCAAAGCAGAGTGCCTGACTCATCGCTTCTTGCATACCTCCTGCCTATTGAGCCGCTCAGGTCAAAGCTGCAGGCATAATGGCGCTTAAGCATCTCATAAATTTCCCTGCTTTTCTTTACAAGCTCCTCCTTGTTTGAAACAAGAGGGAATATGCCGACTTTTATCGGTGCAAGCTTTGGATGGAGCTTAAGCACAATATTCTCGCGTGTTTTGTCATAATTGTAGGCGTCAAACATGAACACCAGGAAAGCCCTTTCTACTCCCTGGGAAGGCTCTGCTATGACATACGGCACAATTTTTTTCTTGCTTTCCTCATCGAAATAGCTTAAGTCCTTGCCAGAAGCCTTCATGTGCTGTGTGAGGTCATAATCGCCCCTGTTCGAAATCCCCTGCAGTTCCTTCCAGCCGAAGGGGAATTCGTACTCCAAATCCCAGGTGTCTGTAGCATAATGGCTTTTTTCCTTGTGGAGATGCTGCCTCACCCTGATTTTCTCAGCGTTTGCGCCGAGGTCAGTGAACCACTTCTGCTCATAGGCGAGCCAGTAGGCATGCCAGGGAAGCATTATTTTCTTCTCAACTATTTCCTTTACCTTCATCTTTTTCTGCTTCTGATTTTTTCCCTGCATCTCTGCGCTACATACATTGAGCTCAGAGCCATAGAATTCAGCAACGTAAGGGCAATCAGTTTTTTCAGGATTGACAAAATACTCAATTTCCATCTGCTCAAACTCGCGGCACCTGAAAAGGAAATCCCTCGGCGATATTTCATTCCTGAAAGACCTTCCAATCTGGGCTATTCCAAACGGAAGCTTCATTCGCGCATTTTCCTGTATCAGCTTGAAGTCAGCAAACATCAGCTGCGCGGTCTCAGGCCTTAAATAAGCAGTGGAGGTTTCGCTTTTCAAGGGACCGACATTTGTTGAGAACATCATGTTAAACCTGCTTACATCCTCAAAGTCGCCCTTGCAGTTTAGGCATTTGATGCCGTGCTTCTTTATGAGGCTGCCAATCTCTTCGGCAGACATTCCTTCTGTTGCGATTTTCAGCTTCTCTGCAACGAGGTGGTCTGCTCTTGCCGTTGCTGCGCATTTCTTGCACTTCAGCATTACATCGGTGAATGACTCAACATGCCCTGAAGCAACCCAGACCTTTGGATTTGTGATTATGCTGCCATCCATGCCCACAATATCCTGCCTCTCCCTAACGTGGCGATTCCACCACTCTGCCTTGATGTTGTTCTTCAGCTCAACACCCAGAGGACCGAAGTCAAAGAAACCTGTCAATCCGCCGTAAATCTCAGAATTGGAGTAGACAAACCCCTTCCTCTTGCAGAAGACAGCCATTTCATCAATAGTAATCATGCCCTTTAATGGTTCAGCACTGTTTTTAAATGTTTTTGGTTTTTCATGGCAAACTTTAATAATAAGAGCCTTAACGATAGCAGAACGGCTGAGGTGACAACATGCCAGGAACAAAAACTTGCGGAAAATGCGGGGCAAAGACCTCTATTGATGAGATGACATACAGCGTTGACGGCAAAAAGCTTGTATGCCAGACATGCCTCAACAAGGAAAAAGGCATCTATACTGCCACGGGCGTGCCTGCGCCAAAGCCAGCGCCTAAGCCAGAAATGGTCAACTACTGCTGCAGCCATTGCCAGTTCAGGTTTTCAAGAAAAAAGGAAATCAACGTGAGCAGCTGCCCCTATTGCGCAAAAGAAAGGGTCCAGATACTTAAGTAGAATTCAAACAAGGTGATATATATGGAAGGAACAAGGAAATGCGCCGCCTGCGGAGAACCATCGCCATTCAATGAAATGAGGTACAATAAAACAGGCACAAAGTTCATCTGCGCAAAGTGCATAGAGAAAGAGCGCGGAGGATTTATTCCCGGCACAACCCAGACTGGCTCTGTAAAGATACAGAAGCAGCAGTTCAGCGAGAAGACGCAATAACTTTGTTTTTTCCTACTGCGAAAGCCAGTCACTTTCCTCTATGCTGAGCTCAAGGTCGTCAGCGATGTTCTTTGCTGCTTTCTTGTCGTGCTTGAATATGGTTTTCAGGTAAGGAATGTGCTGGACTTCTTTTCTTATGGAGCTATGAAGATTTTCAGCCACTTTTTGCGCGATAGAAAGCCTCTTCCGGTATCTCATGTTTGCAATGAAAAGCTTCAGAATCCTGCCGCTTCTCCGGTAATTGGCGATGCCAGAATACTTCTTTTCCTTTGCTGAAGAGATTCCCATTGATGCAAAGGCATTTACGTAAACCAGGAAGCGCCAGTACTGCCATCTCCTAATCCTGCCGTAGAACAAGTCAGCGAGAGAAAGCATGTTGTAAGCCCTTCCCAAGTCAGAGGCATTGGAGTATTCCCAGGGAATGTTTTCATCAAGCCAGAGCATGCACTCCTTAAGGTCTTCGGAAACATTGTCAAATGCCTCCAAGGCAACTTTCTCATCAGTCCCTTTCAGGATTTTTGTAAGTGCTGTGTTGATGCTTTCCTGCCTGTTTCTTGAGTCCAAAGAGTCAAGGTGTTTCTTCTTGAGCGTGCCGTCGCAGGCAAGCATCTGCAGGTCAGTTATTGCGCCCCTTAAGTCGCCGCCTGACCTTAATGCAAGGGCTTTTAAGGCATCCTCTTCAAACTTTATGTTCTCTGCCGCGCATACCTTCCTCAAAATCTCCTCTGCCTGGCTGTGGTCAAGGGCTTTATACTCAATAATTTCGCAGGCCCTTCTCAGTGAATTGAACTTCTTGTGCCAGGGGTCATTTGCTGTGATGATTATCGGAAAAGCCGATGTTTCCAGAAGCCGTGACAAAGCTGCTACGCCGCCACGGTCTTCCCGTCCAGCAATCCCATCAAGCTCATCAACAAGAATGATTTTCCCAGTGCTGAAAAGGCTTCTCTGCCTGGATGCAGCGCCAACCTTTGAGGTTATCTCCTTCTCTGTCCTGAAATCAGAGGCATTTACCTCAAGGACTTCCAGACTGAGGTCTTTTGCAAGGGCATATACGCTACTTGTTTTTCCGCAGCCGACAGGACCATAGACAAGAAGCGCCTTTTTCCTGCTTTTGGAATAGCCCTCCACAAAGCTTTTTACCCTTTTAACGCTGTCCTGCTGGCCAACAAGCTCCTTCAGGCTATTAGGATGATACTTTGTTGTCCACGCAGCAGAATCACGCATGGAGAATGGGATACTATGCTGTTTTATAACGTTTTTGGAATCAACTAAAATAATATTCGAACTTACAAATCTAATAAGTTTGTTCAAAAAGAGATCTGACCTGTTCAGTAAGAGCCTCAAATTCTTTCCCAATGCCATTTAACATATACCTTTGTGCAATTGCAGGGAACAATGTTGAAGCGGTATCATCAGCTTCATAAACACCAAGGGGTTCGAATAATCCTTTCCATTCATTCTGATTCACACGTCTTGATACCTGATATGCCCATGCGAGACGTTCTTCTTTAGTACTTTCTACTTTTTCAACAGCCTCTCCAGCCTTAACAAGAATACGATTCATTACTTTTTCTAAATCTCCTTCACCAGCAACTGAAACCAGAATAGAAATTCCATGACCCTGTGGCACCTCCAATATGTCTCTTACAGAATATCCTCCTTCTTGCATAAGGGGTTGAACATACGCTTTAAATGCATCTATTGACAGGCCTTTTCCGATTAAAAAAGTTCCTGATGGCATATTAAAATAAGTAGCAAATGGTGTTTTATAAATTTTGTTTCTTCCGGTAGTCTGCTATGGCATTCTTCAGGGCAGACATGCCAAGAACCGAGCAGTGATACTTTATAGCGGGCAGAACTCCAAGCTTATCCGCAACGTCCTTTGGCGTTATCTTCAAGGCTTCGTCAAGGGTCTTGCCGATTGCCATTTCACAGACCATGTCTGAGGAGGCAATTGCCGCGATGCAGCCGTATGTCAGGAAATTCATATCAGTGATTACATCATCCTTTACCTTGATGAACACCTTCAATATATCCCCGCACTTCATGTTGCCCTCTTCACCGACAGCATCAGCATCCGTCATCTCGCCGGCATGCTTTGGGTTCCTGAAATGCTCAATTGTGGTTTCCGAGTACATTTTTGAACATCCTCCCGAGTGGCGACATCTTTCTGAGCTTGTTTGTTATTCCCGGCAGCTCATATAGCAGCTGGTTAATATCCATTTCAGTTGTAAACCTGCTCAATGTAAGCCTCAGGCTTCCGTTTGCCTCAACATCTGTCAAGCCAATTGCCTTCAGCACATAGCTTGGCTCCAATGAAGCTTCTGAGCATGCAGAGCCTGTGCTTGAGGCAATGTTCTTCTGGTCAAGATAGCCTCCGATTGATTCGCCTTCAATTCCTGGAAATGAGAAATTTGCGTTGTTGCACAGCCTTTTCACTCCTTTCGGTCCGTTAAGCCTCGAACCCTCAATGCTCAGCACGCCCTCTATCAGCTTGTCCCGTAGCTTTATCATTTTCTCAACGTGCTTTCTGTCAAAGGCAATCTTGACTGCCTCTGCAAATCCAACAATTCCCGGAACGTTCTCCGTGCCAGAGCGCAGATTGAACTCATGCCCGCCGCCATGGAACAAGGGCGTAATCTTTGTGCCTTTCCTGATGTAAAGCACACCAACACCCTTCGGACCATTGAGCTTGTGCGCATTCAGGCTTACAAGGTCCAGATTCTGCTTTTTTACGTCAAGAAACGTTTTGGCATAGCTCTGGCAGGCATCTGTATGAAAGTAAACCCCATGCTTCCTGCAAATTTTGCCAATTGCTTCAAGGTCCTGTATTGTGCCTATTTCATTGTTGCCGTGGATTATTGAGACAAGAACCGTGCGGTCGTTTATAGCAGATTCAAGCTCTTCTAGATTAATAAAGCCCTCGCGGTCTACAGAAAGATACGTTATCTTAAAGCCCTCTGTATCCTGGAGCCACTTGCAGGGATTTATTATTGCCTTGTGCTCTATCTTTGTCGTAATGATGTGATTTCCCTTTTCCTTCAGGGCAAAGGCAACACCCTTGATTGCCATGTTGTCTGATTCTGTGCCTCCGGAAGTGAAAACTATCTCGCTCGGTTCGGCATTTATTGACTTAGCTATGGTGCTCCTCGCCTCTTCAATTGCATGCTTTGCCTGGACGCCCAAAGAATGGGTAGAGGACGCGTTTCCATACTTCTCGCTCATGTAAGGCATCATTTTTTCTATTACCTTCTCGTCCACCATCGTTGTCGCGCTATTATCAAGATATATTGTTTCACCCATTTTTTATGCACCCCTTGCAATTTTTTCTGACATGCCTGTCCACCAGGTCAAGCAATGGAACTACTGTATCCCTGTTCAGGGAGTAAATCCTCTCCCTTCCCTGCCGCTTCACGCTGAGTACGTTGCACTCGCACAGCTTCTTCAAGTTATGAGAAATCGCGCTCTGCTCCCTTCCAGTCTTTTCAACTATGGTTTTCACATTCATCGGCTTCTCCCTTAAAACCGAGACTATCTCAAGGTTTGCCCTGTTGGCAAAGTTCGTGAAAAAGGCACTGTATGACTTGCAAATCATATGAATTGGGATTCATACTTTGTTTATAAATGTTTTGTTTAGCCACAACTATTTGTCAAGAATATTTAAATAGTTATAAGAAAAGCAAAATCCTTGAATACTGATAAAAGGCTAGTTGAATGAGAACTAACTGGTATTTTTTTATTGTATTTACATTGCTAGCACTGCTTTTTGTTGCAGGATGTAAAAAGATAGGTTCATCCGATACTGATAACTCTAATCTTACTAATAAGAATATTGTAGAGCCTAACCTCTCTGTGGCCAATTTGTCTGATTATGAGATGATAAGCATTAGCGATAAATATCTCCTTGATAATTATGACCTTCCAAACGGAAGCGTTGGCAAACTAAACCTAACAGAAAAGCAGGCCACTCGCTTATTTATTCAATCAGATACGTTCTATCTTGAGTTCCTTCTTATCAATAGTTCAAGGTTTGAGGGGTCTAACTTAACAGAAGTCTGTTTGTATAGGGAAAAGGCCTTCAATGATAACTTTGAAGAGTGCTTTAAAACTAATGAAGAAATTGTTTCCGGTGAATCCACAGAGGATTTGTGCCAGAATCCGGGTAATCTTACCAAAGAAGAATGTATGGCTCGAGTTGGAAAATATTATCCTGATGAATTGATGAATAAGAAAGCTTGCCCCATAGATGCTAAACCAGATGGACTAATTGGCAATTTAAATCCGCTGACCAGATGCTACGAAGTAGCGGGGGTAACTGAATTCCTTCGCACAGTTGGCGACAGACATAGAGATTATATTCACAATGTATTGCTGCTGGACCCTTATTATACCGAAGAAGCCAGAATGGTTAATGACTTCATCAAGAATGTAAGTGAAGCAACGTGGCGAATACAGCCGGTGAATATCGTAGAGATAAAATATCCAATATCTATTCATGAACTAGGTTGTAATCCTAGCAGAATAACCATTTATCTTAACAAAGCAGGTGAGGTATTGACTTCAGGAACGGATTCTATTTGCGTTGACTGACCAAGTGGGTTTATGGTAATCTTCCGGTTTATAGCCAAAGCCAGTTCACAGCAATCTTTAAATAACGCCTGTGGTTCTTATAGTGCATGGAGCCAAAGCTGAAGGAGAAGCGCTGGGTGAAGGAGCTGGAGAAAGCCATCTATGACAAATGGAAGAGCTCCAATGCCTACAGGTTTGCGCCGAATGAAAAGCCCACTTACTCTATAGATACCCCTCCTCCCTATGTAAACACTCCAGTGCACATTGGGCAGGCAACCACTTACGTATTGATGGACATGTTTGCCAGATTCAGGCGCATGAAGGGATACAATGTGCTTTTTCCCCTTGGGCTTGACAGGAACGGGCTGCCCATAGAGATGGCAGTTGAAAAGAGGTTCAAGATAAGGCTAAGTGATGTTTCAAGGGAAGACTTCATACAGAAATGCAACATAGTCCTTGAAGAAGCAAGCTCTGCCTCAACAGAATCATTTCTAAGGCTGGGAATAAGCTTCAACTCCTGGCAGCTCGGCAGCGAAATTGGAGACATGTATCACACAGACAGCCCTGAATACCGGGCTCTGACGCAAGGCACATTCATTGACCTTTACAACAAAGGGCTGATTTATGAGGATGAAAGAATCAACAACTACTGCCCCGGCTGCTGCACCACGCTTGCAGATGCCGAAGTTGAATATGCAGAACTGCCAACAACATTCAACGAAGTGATATTCACAGTAAAGGAAACTGGCGAGAAGGTTGTCATTGGCACAACAAGACCAGAGCTTATTGCCAGCTGCGGGATGGTGATATTCCATCCTGATGATGATAGATACAAGCACATTAATGGAAAGACTGCACTAACTCCCATATATGAGCATGAAATTCCAATACAGGCTCATACGATGGCAAGCATTGAGAAGGGCACTGGCTTGGTAATGATGTGTTCTGCCGGAGATACAAATGACATCAGGTTCTTCAGGGAGATGGAATTGACACCAGTCATATCAATAAATTCAGACGGCAGGCTGAATGCAAATGCAGGGTTCCTTGAGGGTCTTGGGGTTAAAGCGGCAAGGGAAAAAATGGTTGAAGAGCTGAAAAACAGGCACCTCCTTGTAAAGCAGACTCCTGCAGTGCACCGAACGCCAGTATGCGAGCGGAGCAAAGACCCGATTGAATTCATATCCATGAAAGAGTTTTATGTGAAGCAGGTGGAGTTCAAGCAGCAGATGATGGACATTGCAGAAAAGCTTGACTTTTTTTCGCCGACAAGCAGGCAGATCCTCATTGACTGGATAAACGCAGTAAGCATTGACTGGCCAATCTCAAGGAGAAGATATTATGCAACTGAAGTTCCGTTGTGGTATTGCAAGAAATGCGGCAATGTGATTGTGCCGCCAAAGGGCAAATACTACAGGCCGTGGAAGGAATCTCCTCCTGTCAACAAATGCGAGTGCGGCTCTGAAGAATTTGTTGGAGATCAACGCGTTCTTGACACATGGTTTGACAGCTCAAACACGCCATTGTACATCCTTGGCTATGAGAGGCATCCGGAGTTCTTCAAGAGGAATTTCCCATGCACATTAAGGCCCCAGGGCAAGGAAATCATAAGGACATGGCTTTACTACACCCTGCTTAAGGACTACCTTCTCACTGGAAAGCGCGCATTCAAGGACGTCTGGATAAACTACCATGTTGTTGATGAAACCGGCCACAAAATGAGCAAGAGCAGGGGCAATGTCATCAATCCAGAAGAAATCCTGGACAAGTTCGGCACAGAGCCCTTCAGGCTTTGGTGCGCGATAGAGGGCAACCTTGACACAACTGATTTCAAGTGCTCTTTTGAGAGGATTGAGGGAGCAGGAAAGACAATAATAAAGCTCTGGAATGTTGCAAGGTTTGTCTCAATGTTCCCATCGCCAGAGGGAAAAGTGGACCTTTCCGAGATTGACCGCTGGATACTGAAAGAGGCAAATTCTCTGGTCACTTATGCCTCAAAGCAATACATGAGGTATGACTTCCACAATCCTGCGGCAAGGATTAAGCACTTCATCTGGGAGACCTTTGCATCCCATTATCTTGAGCTTGTAAAGAACAGGGCTTACAACGAGCAAGGGTTATTCAGCAAGGAGGAGCAGAACGGCGCATTGTTTGCGCTGCACACCTGCCTTGACAAGGTAATACTTCTTTTGGCGCCTGTGCTGCCGCTTATGACTGCTGCGATTTACCAGGAGCTGCGAAACAAGGATGTCCATGCTGAAGAATTCCCAACCGCAGAAAAAATTGAGTCAGAGCTTTCAGCAGACGCCCTTATTGAGGTAAACAGCGCCATCTGGAAAGCGAAGAAGGACAAAGGGCTTTCGTTAAAGGCTGAAGTCAAGCGCGCTGTTATTCCTGAGCCATTGAAGCTGCTGGAAAAAGACCTGAAGATGGCGCACAGCATAAAAGAGATAAGCTACGGCAAGGAACTCAGCATAGAGCTTTAGCCGGAAAATTCCCTTACAAGAAATTACGCAATTTCTTGTCCCAAAATTCAGATTCTGAATTTTGATATCTGCTTCTCTGCGCCCATTACAACAACATTTGAGCCCTTTTTCAATTTTGCGGCAAAGGGGACGTTCACGTCAAAGAATTTTCCCTTTTCCACTCCGATAACCACAACGCCAAACCTCTTAAGGGCATCAATCTTCCTCATTCTGTCAGGGATCTTTGCGACAGCAATCCTCATATCCTTCCTGCTGCCCTTAAAGAAGTCAAGCTCTGCTGCAAAATCTACTCCTTCAGGCTTTTCATTAGGTCTGCTCTTTGTAACCCTGCTGAAAAACCAGTCTGCCAAAAATCCGGCGGCGAAAATAAACAATGTGGCGCCGCACAATGCTACGAATATTGTAAACATCTTTCCGCCGCTGGAAAATGAAAGCGATGCGTCAAGCCCAAGAGTTGTGACAACGCTTACAGTCACGTAAAGCGCTTCAAGGAGATCATAGTGCTCAATCAGCATATAGCCTGTTGTGCCCACGATAATGACAACCAGAACCATAAACAGAACCAGGACAATTCCATTATTCTTTATCTTGCTTAAACACATGATTACACCCCTTTATGATTATGGCTAAATTACTGCTATTTAAGCTTTTTCCAGACTACGCCAGTGGCAGAGTCATCAAGCTGTATGCCTTTCTTAAGAAGCTCAGCTCTTATTTCGTCCGATTCCTTAAACATCTTCTTGGCCCTTAGCTCCTGCCTCCTTTCTATCAGCTTCAACAGCTCATCAGGCAGCTTTTCCTCTGAAAAATCAATAACATCAATTACTTCATTGACAGCTTTCAGGAAATCAAGAGCTTTTCCCGCCTCTTTTTTCCCCAGTTTGCCCTCATCAGCAAGTATGTTGGTTTCCTTTACGAAACCAAATATCGCGGCAAGGGCTTCGCTGATGTTCAGGTCATCATCCATTGCCTTCTCAAAGCCAGACTTTGCTGTTTTGAGGGCCGGATTTATAGAGCTGCCTTTTCCGTCAGCAGCCTTGAGCTTCCTTACGGCTTCATCAAGCCTCCTGACAGCAGAATCTGCAGAACCTATGCCCTCAAATGTGAAGTTGAGCTGCTGCCTGTAATGGGTTGAGAGCAGCAGATACCTGACAGCAACAGAAGAGCAGCCTTTGCTGAGCACATCCCTCAATGTGAAAAAGTTGCCCAGTGACTTTGACATCTTCTCCCCATTTACAAGAAGCCACTCGTTGTGCAGCCAGTAATTTACAAATTTCTCGCCAGAAGAGCCCTCGCTCTGGGCAATCTCATTCTGGTGATGGGGAAAAATCAGGTCTACTCCTCCTGTGTGGATGTCAAAGTGGTTTCCCAAATGCTTCATTGACATTGCGCTGCATTCAATATGCCAGCCAGGCCTCCCCCTGCCGAAAGGCGAGTCCCAATAAACATCGCCATCCTCTTCTGTCCAGGCTTTCCACAACGCAAAATCCCTCGCTTCCTCTTTTGTATACTCGTCAGAATTCACTCGCCCAGAAGCTCCTTCCTTCAGGGCGCTCTTTTCAAGATTGGCGAGCTTTCCATAATTTGGAAATGCAGAAACCTTGTAGTAGACAGAACCGTCTGCGCCCTTGTAGGCAAGCCCTTTTTTCATTAGGCTTTCTATGATGCCAATCATTTCGTTTATGTGCTCAGTAGCCTTTGTATAGCAACTAGCAGGCATGATGTTCAGCTGCTGGTTGTCTTCAAAAAATGCCTTTTCGTAGCGCGAAGTAAACTCTTTGAGGGGAATGCCTTCTTTCTTTGAATTCCTGATTGTTTTGTCGTCAACATCAGTCAAATTCATGATGTGCTTTACTTTGAAGCCCCTGTAAAGCAGGTATCTCTTGAGAACATCGCTGGCAATGTAAGCCCTGTAGTTGCCAAGGTGCGGAAAATCATATACCGTTGGCCCGCATGAGTACATGCCTACAGTGCCTTCCTTTATCGGCACAAACTTCTCTTTTTTCCTTGTGAGAGTGTTGTAAAGCTTGAGCATGGCAATAACGGTTTGGAATGAATATAAAATACTTACGGAGAAGAAAGCTCAGAGCATGGTGATGCTTAAGTTTTCTGCTTGAGATGATTCAAAAAGCCCGTTGCATCCCCACTTAGGAGAGGAACTCTCGGCACCCCGTGCATTGCGTACCGGTTACTTCCGATGGCGTCTACCAAGACCAAGTCGCCGATGTCGCAGCTAGAGTTGGAGCTAAAGTTGTAGAGGAGAACCGGCAGCACAATTGCATTGTCTTTTGCATGTTGTCTGACAAAATCAGGACTAAGCACGTAGATCTTTGTATTTCCTATTCCTGAAGCGGCAAGCATCTTCATATTTTCTCTAAAATGATCCCCTGCTCCGTAAACTATTTCTGCAAGGCGTCTCTGCGTCTCATTCAAGAAAGCATACCCCGTTGTGCTGACTCTTACAAAGCACGAATCTCCTTTTTCTTTTTCCAGCTTAAGCTCTGAAAATGGAAATATTTCTGTTAAGCCTGCTTTTGCAGAACCCATAACTGCTTCGATTTCCATGCGTGAAGGGGTATATGCGCGTCCAGTTTGTTCGTTCCAAAGCTCCCTTGCCTTTTCAATGTTGTTAAGAATTGGATTTTCAGATCTTCTGCCAAAATAAAGAATTGGTTCGCCACCTTCCACAGCGTACATGCCGAAATTACCTGTCCAGAACTCAGCTTCTCTTAAGTTCCTCCTTACTTCTTCGTCTGGATGAGTCCTTCTTTCATCCGTCAATTCTGCAGAAGTCAGCCATGTGCCTTCCTTAAGCTGCTCATGGCATTGCAATAATGTTCCTACAACTGTTTCCAGTGATTGAGTCATGTTTTTCTCTCTTATCTGTTGAAGAGAAATCCAAAACGGCTTATAAAGGTTTCTATTTTTCACAACTAATTAGTAGTGCTAATTGTTACTTCCTCACGACAAACAGCGCATGGTCCTGCTGGAAGGGCTCGAGGCTAATCTGCTGCAAGACTTCCATCCTTGCTTTCAGCGCCTTGGCAACTTCTGAAAATATCGCATTCGGGCTTTTTGTGACATCTACGCTTCTTGCTTTCAATGCAAGCATCCCAATGCCGCCTTTCTTCAAGAACAAGTCGCAATTCTTCAGGAAGATTTCCAGCTGGTTTGGCTGGGCAACGTCCTGGAATATTACATCTACTGCCGGAACATAGTGGTAGTATGACTGCGGTTTGTTGGCATCTGCGATAATCGGAATGATATTTGCCCTGGCTTCTGAAAGCGCCATAAAATCCCGGAAAACTCTTGGTGCGAAATCAAGCGCGAATACTGCCCCAGACCTGACAATTTCAGAAAGGTATGAGACTGTATAGCCATGGGCGCAGCCCAGGTAGAGCACCTTGGAGCTTTTTGTGAACGGCGAGCTTGAAAGCCCCTTTAAAATGGCAGAGCATAGCTTGCTGCTTCTCGGGTCCCAGACTCTGAATTCCTTTCCTTCAATGACCGTGACTTCTTCATCAAAGAATTTCCTTCCAGGATTAAGGCTCTCTGTTAGAAACAGCCTTTTCTTTCCCTGTTTTTCCTCAAATATGCCTTCAAAATGCTGTCTCATGCAAACCTCTTCTCAAGCCCTTCAAAAAGCTTCTTGCCGACAAACTCGCCCTTGAAATAGTCCACTTTTGATGCAATGGCAATCTTGTCTGCAAGAGCCCTTGCAACCCTGCCACGAGCGTCATTTTCAGCAGATGAAACAAGCTGGTGCTGGAACAAGACGCCGTATTTTGGAACACGCTGGCTCTTATTCCTCAAATGCCTGAACAAGGCTTTTTCTGCGCCAAGCAGCTGTACTGTCGAGGCAGGCATTTCTGAAAGCTTTTTCAATGAGCCTGCAATCGCCACAAGCTTTGCGCCAATAAGAGTTCCCGCAACTGCCTGAATATTGGGGCACAGCTCTTTCATCAGCTCATCAAGGTATTTCTCCTGCAGCGCCTTTAGGTCGTAAAGCCTGCTGATTTCTGCGCCAAGGCTCTGTATCCTCTCAAGGTCCTTTTTGGCAAGGCTTACACCCATCAAATCATTGGTTTTTCTGCCTGATTCAGCCATCTTTGCCAGCTTTTCGTTGTCAGCAGCCTTTGAAATATCTGGAGCATAAATCCCATACCACTCCCTCAGCCTTTTTACAAGCATGTTTGTGGCTTTTCCTAGCTCCTCAATGTGGGAACTGACCTGAATTATAAGAAGGTCCCTTGAAAAAGTGTCCCTTATTTTTTCCTTTGTGACAGATGTAATTATGCCCTTGCTTTCCAAGGCATTCTGCTTTAGCGTGACGCCCTCAAGCTTGGCTATGTCCTGAGTCAAAGGCACTAATGCATCATTCTTGAAGCCAAGGAACATCAGCTTTCCGTGATGATGCGCAATAAGAGCTTTTTCCTCATCAATCCATTCATTCTTTTCAAGCGCAATGCATGCTTTCTCAGGATTTGCAAATGGAATGCTTTCTACAAGCCTGAAGTTGTCGTCATAGACATACGCGGCGCGAGCATTTGAGTAAAGGTATTTCATCTGGCAACTGTAACCTCAGATTGTTAATAAAGCTTTCCTAGAACGGCTCTTTCTTTATCCTGAAGTCGCCTGCAGGCCTCTTGACTTCCCTCAGCCAGAGCATGCCAATCTTCTGCATCTCGCGGTTGAAGTGGTCTGAGACCCTGTATGTCTTCTTGTAAAGGTCATAGTCAATCATGCCCATGCTTTTCATTGGCGTGAGAATGCGGTCATAGAACTGGCGTTTGTTGTATGAAAGCTTGACTTTCTTTCCCTCATAGCCCGGCTCGTCCAGCTCTGTCACGAGGTCGCCGTCATGAAGCTTTGTGGCGAAAAAAGACATCTCTGTCTTGTTCATCTCGCCGTTTTTCTCCTTCATGGCCCTGATTAGAACTTTTGCAACAATGCGCTGCTGGCTGGTGGCAAATACTGTTTCAAATATGTCTTCAGAAAGATGAAACTGGTCAAATAATATTGTCATCTATTTCCACCCACCGTCAATATGATGATTAACACCACTATATAAATATTACGCTTTACCATACTGATTTACAAAAAATTGCTTTATTACGCAGTTTTTTCATAAAAACTATTAAATACTGCCCTCAAGTTGCAGACACCATGGCTTTAAATGAGCGGCAATACGAACAAATAAGGAAAGAGCTTCTAAGCTGCGAAAAGCCGCTGATTTTCTTCCACGACGACGCAGACGGGCTTGCATCTTTTCTCCTGCTCAGGAGATTCATGAAAAAGGGCAAGGGCATTCTTGTAAAGGCAGTTCCAAAGCTTGATGCAAGGTATTTCCATTATGTTGAGGAGTATTCGCCTGACAAGATATTTGTGGTTGATGTTTCAATTGTGGAGCAGGAGTTCATTGACAAGGCAAACCTGCCAATTGTCTGGCTTGACCACCACCAGGTTCTTTCGAGGCACCATGTTCTGTATTTTAATCCGAGAGAAAGCAACTCTGAAGATTCCCACCCTGCTTCTTACCTGTGCTACAAAGTTGTCCGGCAGGATTTGTGGATAGCAATGGCAGGAATAGTCGGCGATTGGCTGATACCTGAATTTCTAAAGGAGTTTTACGACCAGTATCCAGACCTCTTTGATGACAAAATAAAATCGCCCGGCGAAGCCCTCTTCCAAACAAAGCTCGGGGAGCTTTCAAGAATCTTTTCTTTCATCCTAAAAGGCGCCTCTGAGGAAGCATTGAAATGCGTAAACATAATTTCAAGAATTGATTCCCCCTATGAAATCCTCAACCAGGAAACGCCGAGCGGAAAATACATTTACAAGCGCTACAAGTTTTTTGACAAGATATACCAGGAGCTGCTTGGGAGAGCAAAAAAGGCTCCAGCTGACGACTTTTTGATATTCACCTACACTGGCAAGGACAGCTTTACAGGAGAGCTTTCAAATGAGCTTCTTTACCTTAATCCTGAAAAAGTCATAATAACTGGAAGGGAGAGGCAGGATGAGGTCAGGATGAGCATACGTGGAGCGGGAAAAAACGTGATACTCCCAAGGCTGAAGAAAGCCCTTGAAGGCATAGACGGCTATGGCGGCGGGCATGAATATGCCTGCGGCGCAACTGTAAAGAAACATGACTTGGCAAGGTTTATGGAGAATTTGAGGAAGGAATTCTAGAGCGAACTTCCGCCGCCGCCCAAAGAGCCCTTGAACTGCTGGTCAGTTGAGCTGACAGGTCCTATGAAAAGATTGTCAATGTCTTCTAACTCTTCCGGGCCGTAGCCGAAAGATAGCCCGTAATAGGCACACAGCCTGAATTCAGGGTCTGCTGTGGTGAAGTCAAGGCTGTCAAATATCAGCTCAATCATGTCATGTTTCTCGCTGTATCTCAGATGAAGCCTTCTGGGGATTTTATTTGCAGAAAACAGGTTAAAGTAAATGTTGCCGCGCTTCATGTAGGGCTTGAACTTGTCAAAATCCTTCTCAAAGACTTCAGGCACCACAACTTTGTATCTTCCCTCTATGAACATTGTTACTGATTCAATTTCCCCAGTAATCCTGCCTGCAATGGAAAAAACATTGTAAAAATCCTTCTCATCCCTGAGCAGAACAACAGGCTTTACCTCGTAATAAGGAGTTGTATCAAGCTTTACCTGGAGCGTCTTGTACTTCCCTGAGAACCTCTCAATGTGCCTGTTCAGTATTTCAATGTTGTACCTTATTCCCTGCTCTACTCGCCAGACATTATCGTTCAGCTTCCTGCAGATGTGGATAATGCCCATGAAATCCTTCTTGAACATCTCCAGCTCTGCTTGTGAAAATTGGTTTAGCATGCCATTCCCTCCAGAAGCGGTAATGAACTGAAATATAACTATTTTTTGACTATTTCGGCTTTGTCCCGAAAGTTCAGTTGTTCGTTGCGGCCCTAGGGGGCTTGAGGTTTTCCCGCCACAATAGATAAGGCGGGAAACCTCAACCCTGAGCAACGCTCAGGGCGCAACGAACAACAGTAAAAAGGAGATTCGGTACAGTGTTGACTATTTCCCAGAATTCTTAAATCTCTGTCCCTCGTAGAGCTTCTCAACCATCCTTATTGTGCTTGCGTCTTCTGGGCTTTTGTCGTCCCTTACTCTCAGCACCCTTGGAAACCTGAGCGCATACCCTGAGGTATAAGTCGGGCTTTTCTGGATTTCCTCATAGGCAACCTCAATTATTATTTCAGGCTTGACTTTGACATGCCTCCCCTCTTCTGAGATTATAAGCGGCTTCAAAGCCTGGGTCATGTCGTCAAAGCTTAGCCCTTCTTCAGATTTTTCCTTCAAGCCTGTGGATGCTTTTCCAATCTCCAGGAAGTCATCGCCTTTTTTGCACGCCAAATCAAAGCTGCTGAGCCATTTTGAGCGTTTGCCCTCTCCCCACTCTGCGCCTGTGATGGCAAGGTCAAGTGTTTCCATTGTCTGCTTGTATTTCAGCATATAGCCAACCCTTGCGCCAGGCTTATACGGAGCATTAAGGTTCTTCAGCATTATGCCTTCGTTGCCCTTCTGCTTTGACTCTGTGAAAAATTCCATAACCTCCTTTTCATTGTCACTGATGAGCTTCTTTGCAGGAAGTATTTTCCTCTCAACAACAGGGATTATCCTTTCAAGAAGCCTCCTTCTCTCGTGGAACGGCTCGTTTATCAAGTTTTTTCCCTCAAGGCATATGACGTCAAAAACATTGACCTCAACAGGAAACTCCTCAGCAATTTTGCGTATGTCGTATTTTCTCTTTATGCGCTGGGATACTTTCTGGAAAGGCAAATACCTCTTTGTTTTTGGGTCAAAGCCAACTGCCTCTGCATCAAGAATGTATGAATCGCCTTTGACATATCTCTTCGTGTAATCAACAATCTCCGGAAACTGATCGGTCACATTCTCAAGCCTTCTTGTAAAAACGCTTATCCTGCTGCCGTCGCGATGAATCTGCACCCTGAAGCCGTCAAACTTGTATTCTACCTCTGCAGGAGTGCAGACCTGCTCAAATGCCTCTTTTATTGTCTCTGCCTTCTGTGCCAGCATGACTTTTATTGGCGAGCCAATCCTTATCTTTATGTTTTTCAAGCCCTTTATCCCATTTGTCTTTGCAGCTTTAGCAACAGTGGCAAAATCTGTTGTCAAATCATAGGCTTCCTGCACAATGTCCTTTGCAGATTCATCCTCTGGGAAATAAGCAGATGCTATTGCATCCCTTATGGCTCCTGAGCCGACTCCAATCCTTAAATCCTGGAGTATTGTCCTTGCAACATATCTTGCTTCAATGGGCTTTGCTGATGTCAGAAGCTCTGCAATTGTCTGAAGTTTGCGGTCAACGCTGCCTGAGCCTTCCTCCTTAGAAAGCTTCCTGATGTTTGAGAATACCTTTTTTACTGTGAGCTCAGAAGAGCCCAATGTTGACTGCCTCTTTTTCCTGATGAGGGATTCTGCGACCAAGCCCAAGTCGCCTGTTTTCTTCCACTCCTTTTCCACCTCTGAAGAGCTTGCGCCGCTCGCAATAGAAATCGCCTTAGCCATAAGCCTTGAGGCAATTCCTGCCTGCCTCTCATCCCACGCAGGATAAATCCTTCCCTGGAGAAGCAGCATTATCTCCTCAATGTCCTCAACAGGGGTTTCCTTCAGCAGTTCTGCCACTATGGCTGTCTTTTCAAGCCTTTTGGTGGTGGAATCAAGCTTTTCATACACCGCAGCCAGCTCTGAATATCTCATATGGGCTGTAATAGGGAGACTGCCTAAATATTTTACTGTTCTGGGCGCTTCAGCAAGATTTATAAGAAGGAAACTAGCAGGTAATAGCTATGAGAATCGTCATGCTTTCAGCCTCTGAAAAAGCTGTATTGGGAAACCTGAACTATACGTGCAGGAAAGTGCTTCAGGCATACAGAATCCGGATGAGCTTATTCCAGAAAAGATATATCCTTCTGTCTGAAATAGACAGGGAATACGGCAGGATTGCCAATAAAGAATCACTTTTCATTCAGCTCCGCAATATTCTGGACAGGGAAAAAAGAGTATTAAGCATTATTGAGAAAAGCCAACCAGAAGTCGGCAATAACCTAGGATATGCGCTGCGTCAGCTGGAAGAAGCGAGGAGAATATCGGGCGCATACCTTAAGAATATCCCCCTTCCGCATAACAAGGCATTGCCCGTAAAAGAGGCTGAAGAATTCCTGCTGCAGATGATTAATGGGCTAAGACAAATGACGGTGGATATTGAGGGCGTAAAGGCAAGAATGGCGGCTGAAGAGCAGTTTCTAACCGAGAAAAGCGAAAATAAATCAGTCCTATTCATGCAATACCTTAAGGCTTGGGAAGCGGAAGTCCGAGCGAATGAGTCAATGATGGCGCATATAAATGGAATCCTAAATGCAAATCGGAGTCTTGTTGTTGACAAGATGAGAGTTGATTGGATGTCATTAATGGGGGTCTTATCAGCTGGAGTTGCCGGGATTATTGCAATTAGGGCAGTATCCACAGGAAGCGAGACAGCTGCCATGGCTGCGAAAATCGTGATGGCTTCAGGTGCTGTTTGGATAATCGCTAGCTTTCTCTATAACCTGTCATCATTATCCAAAGAGGTATTCCTTGAAACAAGACGTGAAGAACAGCTGTTGAAAGACCTTGAAAGCAAGATGGCGAGGGGTAAATAAAGCCATGATTACAATTGTTCCCGAAGCTGAATTGAATGCCTTGAATCTTCTGTGCAGTAAAGTATTCCAGGCGTATAGAATCCGGATGAATTTATTCTCTCAGAGATATAAGCTTCTTCTGGAAATAGACAGGAATTATAATAACATTAAAAATTTTCCGGCTTTCTGCGGCCAGCTTCGCATCATTTTGGAGCGGGAAAAGACAGTACTGGACATTATTGAGCGTCGCGAGCAAGAAGTCGGAACTAATCTCCAATCTGCGCTAATGCAGCTTGAGGCTGCAAGTGCCAAGCTGAAAGGAAGGCTCAGCATACCTCTTCCGTACAACAGAAAACTGTCTATCGAAGAGCTTGGCGATTTTCTGCAGCGAATGATATCCTTTCTCAAGCAAATGGAGATGGATATAGATGGCATAAAAGCAAGAATGGTTGTTGAAGAACACTTTATCAAGGAAAAAACATCCGTGCTGTTTATGCAATATCTTAAAGCGTGGGAACAAGAAGTGAAAGCCAATGAGAACATGATGATTCACTTGGATAACATCTTCAAGTTAAACAGGAAAATAATTGAAATTCTGGGAGGTTACAGGATGGCTGGCGAAGGGCTTTTAGTGGGTGCAGCATCTGGGATTTATGCAGCCGTTGGTAAGGGGAGCGAAGGCGCTATAATAACATCAGTAGTGGTGATGGGCCTCGGCGCAGTCATGATAGCCGCCAATGCTCTGATAAATATGCAGGCATACTCAGGAGAAGGCCGGGCTGAATTAGAGCGGCAACGCGGATTTCTAAAAGACCTTGAAAGGAAGATGGCTTTCAGAAGACCGTATTAAACAACAAGTTCTGCCATAAACGTTAAATTTATTAACATAGCGAGCCAGAAAGGGGATATGGAAGTAATAGACGCCATCCATTCAAGAAGGAGCATTAGGCGCTACCTTGACGTTCCTGTGGAATGGGACAAGATAGGCTCAATACTTGATGCCGGAAGGGTTGCACCTTCTGCAGGCAACCTGCAAGCCTGGAGGTTTGTGGTTGTCAAGAAAGAGGAGAAGCGCAAACTGATAGCAGAGGCATGCCTCCAGCAGTACTGGATGGAGCAGGCGCCTGTTTTCATAGTTATCTTCGCAGAGCTGCCCAAGATGGAGCAGCATTACGGCTTGAGGGGAGTAAGGTTTTATTCTGTGCAGAGCTGTGCAATGGCGGCAATGCAGATGATGATTGCTGCAGAGAGCCTTGGCTTGGGCACATGCTTTGTCGGTGCATTTGATGAAAATGCGATTGCCAGAATATTCAACCTGCCTGACACAGCAAGGCCGCAGGGCGTAATCACCATTGGTTATGCTGATGAGAAGCCTGACATGCCCTTAAGATACAGGCTTGAAAACATTGCCTGGACAGAGGTGTTTGCATACGGCATGGGAAGGGTTGCTGACCGTGACCAAGTGCTATGGAATTTCAGGTATGCACAGAAGGCTTCCAAGTTTGCCCAAGACACTGCAAGGGACATGCAAAAGGTCATAAAGGCAAAGAATTTCAGCATTCCGTTCTTCGGAAAGAAACAAGAGCCTGCCGTAGAACAGCTGCCAATTGAAGGCGAGGGCAAAGTCGCAAAAGTCGGCATAAAGCGGGAAGACGGCTACCTATACTACATTGACAGCGACGGCGACATCTCAAGAAGCAAAATGAAGAAGTGGCATGAGAAGAAAACGTGAGGCAAACGTTTTTTAACAACTTCCTTATTCTTTGCTTATGAGCTTCATTGATTTGTTCCCGCATGATTCTGTCCGCCCGGTGCAGAAAGAGTTTATGGAGCAGGTTTTCAAGGCAATATCAGATAAAAAATGCCTTCTTGCGCATGCGCCTACGGGCATTGGAAAGACTGCTGCAACACTGACACCCGCATTAAGCTATGCAATTGAGAAAGGGCTTACTGTGTTCTTCCTGACGTCAAGGCACACGCAGCACAGCATTGCCATAGAGACCCTGAAAAAAATGCGGGAGAAAAGCGGGCAGAAGTTTTCTGTTACTGACATCATAGGCAAGAAGTGGATGTGCTGCCAGCCTGGAGTGGATGCTTTATACAGCAAGCAGTTCCATGACTACTGCAGGGCAATGAGGGAAGAGGAGCAATGCACATACTACCTCAACATCAAGAAAGGCGGCAAAATCTCGCCTGAAGCGCAAAAAGCCCTTTCTGCTGTAACAGCTGAGCCCGTTGGCACAGAAAGGATTGTGGAGGAAGGCAAGCTTTACAAGGTCTGCCCCTATGAGATTGCGCTGCTCGCTGCCCACAAATCATCTGTTATAGTTGCTGACTACTATTACTTATTCAATCCGACAATAAGGGAGGCTTTTTTGAAAAAGGCAGGCAAGGAGCTGGAGAAAAGCATCATAATTGTTGATGAAGGGCACAATCTCCCTGGCAGGATGAGGGAGCTTTTGAGCGAAAAGCTCTCAACAATTACGCTATCAAGGGCGATTCACGAGGCAGAGAAATTCAGCAAGGATGAGGAAAGGGAATCAATCCTGAGAATACAGGACATCCTGATTGAGCTTGCAGAAGATACTGAGCGCGAAAGGATTGTGGCAAAAGAGGAATTCATTGAAAAACTGGGAAAGGGCTATGAAGACATTTCGGCAAGGCTTATGCTTATTGGAGATGAGATCCGTGCAGAGCAAAGGCAGAGCTTTATTGGAAGCGTGGCTGCGTTCATGGAGTCCTGGGGCAACGGCGACGAGGGATATGTAAGGATAATAAGCAAGTTCCAGGGCAGGCACGGACCAGTGATAGAGTTATCATACAGGTGCCTTGACCCGGCAATTGCAACAGCTGATGTCCTGAAAAGGGCATACTCAACAATAATCATGAGCGGCACCCTTGCGCCGACAGAAATGTATAAAGACCTTTTGGGCTTTCCTGAGGGGGCAACCGAGGGAATTTTTTCAAACCCCTTTCCGAAAAAAAACAGGCTCGCAATGATAATACCCCAAGTAACAACGAAATTCACTTTGCGGACTCCTCAGCAGTATGAAAAAATCGCCAATGTATGCTCTGAGATTGTTAACCTCGTTCCAGGAAACACAGTGGTGTTTTTTCCCAGCTATAATGTAAGGGACGAAGTGCACAAGTTTTTGCACGGCAAATGCAACAAGAAGCTTATGAAAGAAACTCCTGATATGGCGAAGAGAGAAAAGACAGAGCTCCTTGAAAAGTTCAAGGCAGACCACAAAAAAGGCAGCATACTCCTCGCGGTCATAGGCGGAAACTTCAGCGAAGGGATTGATTTGCCAGGAGACTTGTTGAAAGCAGTCGTTGTAGTCGGCTTGCCGCTTCAGCAGCCTGATTTGGAGACCAAGAGCTTAATAAGATATTATGACACGAAATTCAGGAAAGGGTGGGACTATGGCTATGTGCTTCCTGCTTTTGTCAAGGCGCTGCAGAGCGCAGGCAGGTGCATAAGGAGCGAGACAGACAAGGGCGTAATCTGCTTCCTTGACGAGCGATATGCCTGGGAGCGCTACTACAACTGCTTCCCAAGGGACTGGCAGCCGGCAATAACAGCACTCTACAAGGAAAGAATAAAGGAATTCTTCAACTCTGCCGATTAGACTGCGATTAGTATTTCATAAATTGAACTGATTTCAGGCGGATGAAAGGAATTGTCTGAGGTCTGCTTATACTGTAGGTGCATTCTATTATTGATAGGTCTTTACTCTTGTCAAAACGGACCGGAGCTTTAAGCCTTAAGTGAGTCTCCTTCTTGCCCACACACCTGGGATTTACCTCTCCAAAAGCTTTCAGAAAATCAGCTGAAACATACGCCAGATTCCCGAAATGCCAGGGGTCAGGATTTCTTTTTGCCCACGAGTCTGGCAGGAACTTTGAGCCGGCATCCCCGCCCGCAACAATGTATCCTATGTCATCAAGCGGAGCGATCGCGACATATATGCCAGAGCTGACGGCACGCGACACCACATTCATCTTAGATGTGCTGCCGCCACTGCCTGCTGTGCTTTGGTCGCTTGCCATGATAAGAGCATCTGCTCCTATGTATTTGGCGGTCATAAATGCAAGAACATCATTGTCTGTTGACATAAGCTTATCATCAGCCTCACCTGGATGGCTTTTTGCGAATTCCGAAAGAAGCTCCTCATTTGTTACAGTGTCGTTTGTATTCAGAAGATAAATGCCCTTTTTGTCCTTGAAAGAAAGCTCAAACTGCGCCTTCAAATTCTCCTTCTCAGCTTTGCTGGCGAAGTTATGTCTTGTCGGCAGTCCTTGTGCAGGTATTATGCCGTAAGGTTGGAACGCTTCCCTGAACATTTCCATGAAGCCATACTGTCCCTTTCCAGCAAGATATTGCCTCAATGCTACGTCCTTAGGACGTATCTGCCTGCCCTCATATTCCATGCCTTTTACAACAGCGCCTGAAACTACGCCGATAACGTTCTTTTTCTGCTGCTTCAGGTAACTCAAAACTCCTGCTGCCTTGTCAATTTTTTTCTGGTCGAGCAAATCATTTCTGCCATCTGCAAGAAAACAACCAGTGCCAAATTTAACCACAAACGTTTCGGCTTCTGCTGGATAAGCGTAAAATTCTGTTCCAACCATTTCCTCCAAAGTCCTTCCCATAGAAAGAGGGAAATGCAGGCAATATTTAAATGTTTTCATCACCCAGCAGTAGTAAAAGAACGAAAGATTTATATACTTCTGCACTTATATACACATCCGAGGGAAACACTATGACACAAAACAACGGACTTGAAAAAATCTTGGAAGAAGTCGCTAAGCATGAAGCTAACATTACGGGGCTACCTGAGTTGGATCAGTATGCGCGTAGGGCACGCTTCATGGCAGAACGGTTATCCGGTAAAGAACTAGACGGCGTTCCTGGTCTCGAAATTAACAGTGATATGATAAAAACTGCCCCGCTGATAATTGATCAGGTTGAGAGAGCCACCTGTGGAAGCAGCATGCGAGCTTTGGTTCGTGAGGGCATTTTAAAAGATGCAAGCGCACTAGCTTCAAAATCAGGAATCTACCGAGCTTATGAAGTGCTGCGCAGGAGCGCGGAAGTTTATAGCTGCTCAAAACAATCGGGAAATGACACCGAGCGATAGAACGCTAACGACAGATAGTTTGTGTTGAAGGAAGATCTTGGGCAATTTGTTGCTCATTAGGTTGAAGCTAAGAAAGCATAGGAAACTAAAAAGCCTGAATGCGTACGCGGCTGAGGCAAATACTATGGCACCAAACGGCGAATTGGCGAAAAGACTGGAAGATATCGATATTTATGAGAATCGAGTTTTAAGGCATAAAGATCCATCTGTGCAGGAAGCCCTTAGAGCTTATTACATCGCGCGTTTGGCGTCTCATGGCGAACTGGATGGCTTGATACCTGGCCTGAATATCACCCCCGAAATGAAAGGGCATGCATTTATGATTATGGATACTATGAAAGCGGCAGGATTTTCTCGAGGCGGTAAATCAATTTTTCCAAACAAAGAAATGCCCTTAAGTTATGTGAACTCAATAGCCAAAGAATCCGGCATCGATTCACTTTATGAAACACTGCTAAGAAGTGCAGCAGCTCATAAAGTTGTTAACCAACGCAGGGAAATGGCGAAAGATGATTTGAGCGTTTCACTTGACACATTCAACGCAGGGGATGACCCGAGAAGGGCACCGCCTTTTTGGGCGGCTCGCCTATCAACTGAAAGAGCGTATGATAAGCCAGTTAAGTGGACCCCGTCTGCTGAAACATCTGAAATATATGTTAAAACACGTTGGTCAGGTCGTGAAATCAGAGAGTGTTATGCGCCAAAAAGTGCTGTGGAGAAGCACAAAGGTGCCTTGCAAAAACTCGGAGTGGAACTGACAGAGCAATACGGAAAAGGACCCAGAATAGGATATAACGGCGATTTTGTGTTACCGCTGCAGGAGCTTACTGACTTGAAGGGAAAACCCCAGAGTGGACAATTCGTAAGCAGAAAGGGTCTTGAGCTAATGATAGAGCAACTGCTAAGAAAGACGCCTGAGACAAAAGCAACGGCAAAAGCAGCCATTCTTAATAACTAAACCAGTATACAAAAACGTAACATTTATATATTGGGATATCCCTGATGTGTTTAATTCAAGTTGAGAAGGCTCCCTCAGACTTCTCTCCCCTAACCCCCAACTCACGCTAGGGAGCCTTTCTTTTTTTATCTGATATTACTACTTAATTAGTTACTTAATCAGCCGCTTAATCTGAAGATTTTTAAGCTCAATCAGGTTCGCTTAAGGCAAATGGTGAAAGAGCTTTATGTAGTTGCCTTTGATGCCAGCCTAGAGCAATTGAAAAGGTATTCTAAATATTTTGAAAGCGATGCAATGAAGGTCTTAGGCATAAATCCGACCTTTGTTACTCCTATACACACAATAAAAGGGCTGACTGATGCGCTCGAAAACCCGCAGCGTCCAGGTCTGCTTATAATTGATGGAAATCCTGACAGCGGAGTGACGTTGAATGAAGCTGTAAGCGCAAACACTGCAATTGGCGTTCATCCATTGGAAATGATAATCCTCAGCGACGACCCAGAGGTTATTGGAGAAGCAAAAGCTAGGTCTTTAAAGGCAGCTCCAAAAAGCGATTATCTTGTTGTCCTCAAAAACATCCTCCATGACTACGGCAGGGGTAAGGGCAGATGCATAAATCTTAAAAACCCAGCAGCACAATATGCTTCTTGATGAAGAAGTTTACAGAAGAGGATGCAGAAAAGCTCCTGAAAAAATACTCTTCCGGTGAGGAGGCTTACAA
>JAZDGJ010000012.1:0-3132 GCA_043807015.1 Candidatus Woesearchaeota archaeon
CGGCGTTGTCGGCTTGAAGCCAAGCTATGGCCGCGTTTCCAGGTATGGGCTTGTTGATATGTCTATGAGCCTTGAGGGAATTGGTTGCTTGAGCAATGATGTTTACGGCTCAGCGCTGATGCTTCAGGTTATTGCAGGCAAAAGCGATTGCGATGCTGTAACAAAGGATGTCAAAGTTGAAAATTATCCTGCCGAAATGGCTAAGGAGAGGAAGCTCACCATAGGAATCAGCGATGATTTTGAAAAGCTCTGCACAGACAAGAGGATTTACAACCTTATTCTGGACTCAGCAGAAAAGCTTTCTAAATCTTTCGGCACTAAGCTGAAAAATGTCAGGCTTAAGCACGTTGATTTGGCAATCCAGACTTACTATCCGATTGTTTACGTTGAGTTTTTCTCGTCAACAAGGAAGTTTGACGGCAGGAAATATGGCAAGAAGATAGAAGATGTATGCGGCGAGGAAGTGCTTAGGAGAATTCTTGGCGGGAGGGAGATTTCAAAGGCAGAATACGCTGGAAAGTATTACAGGAAGGCGCTGATGGCAAAAGAGCTGATAAGGAAGGATTTTGAAGAAGCCTTTAAGGATGTTGACATAATCGCATTGCCTACTACGCCGATGCTGCCCCACAAGATTGGCGCAAAAATCACTGACCCGAAAGTGATGTATGCCTACGACGCCTTCACCATACCGGCAAACCTGGCGGGAATATGCGGCGGAGTTGTTCCTGCAGGGAAAATAGAGGGCATTCCTGTTGGGCTTCAGCTGTTTGCAAAGGCTTTCTCAGAGGCAGACTTATTAAGGGCGATGCACCGCGCAGAGCATCTGAAAAAATAAGATTTATATATGCTCTTGGACTTGCAGGAGCTTATGTATCGCACTCATACCTGTGGGGAGCTGAATACTAAAGCTATTGGCAAGGCTGTGAAGCTTGCAGGCTGGGCTCATTCCAGAAGGGACCATGGCGGGGTAATATTCATAGATTTGAGGGACAGATATGGCTTTACGCAGATAGTCTTTGACCCTTCGCACAACAAGAAAGTCCATTCTGAGGCAGAGAAGATTGGGCGGGAGTTTGTGCTTTGCGTTTCAGGCAAGGTAAGGAACAGACCAGAGGGGATGAAGAATCCCAAGCTAAAAACTGGAGAAATAGAAGTTCTGGCTGACGAGCTGACAATTCTTGGAAAATCAAAAGTTCCTCCGATAGAGATTGATGACAGGGTTGATGCAAACGAGGACATGCGCCTGAAATACAGGTATCTTGACCTTAGAAGACCGAAGATGCAGCGCCTTCTTGAGATAAGGCATAATGCTGCCCAGGCGGCACGGGAATACTTTGCTGATAATGGGTTTTTGGAGATAGAAACCCCGCTTATGATAAGAAGCACCCCAGAAGGCGCAAGGGATTATGTTGTTCCAAGCAGAGTAAGCCCGGGAAAATTCTATGCACTGCCGCAAAGTCCGCAGCTTTACAAGCAGATACTGATGGTTGCGGGCATGGACAGGTATTTTCAGCTTGCAAGGTGCTTAAGGGATGAAGATTTGAGAGCTGACAGGCAGCCAGAGCACACTCAGATTGACTTTGAGATGAGCTTTGTAACTGCAGAAGATGTCAGGGCAATGGTTGAGGGCTTGTATAAGCACCTTTTCAAGAAAGTGCTTGGAATAGAGTTAAAGACGCCTTTCCCTGTGATGAAATACAAGGAGGCAATAGACAAATACGGCATAGACAAGCCTGACTTGAGGTTTGGGCTTGAGCTTATTGATGTAACAGGAATTGTCAAGAAGTCTGATTTCAAGGTTTTCGCAGAGGCTGAGCAGGTCAAGTGCATTACTGCAGAAAAAGACTTCAGCAGGAACGAGATTGATGCCCTTATTGAGTGGGCTAAAGCCAATGGCGCAAAAGGTCTTGCCTGGATGAAGGCAACGGAAAAAGGGCTTGAAAGCTCAATAGTGAAGTATTTCTCAGAAGCTGTGCAGAAGCAGCTTGTTGAAAAAACAAAGGCAAAGAAAGGAAGCGTAATCTTTTTTGTTGCTGACACGCCAAAGGCAGTCGCAGAAGTGCTTTCAAAGCTAAGGACAGAGCTTGGCAAAAGGCTTAACCTGATTAATGAAAAAGATTTCAAATTCTGCTGGGTTGTTGATTTTCCGCTTTTTGAGTGGAATGATGAGATAAACGACTGGGCGCCTGCACATCACATGTTCACGATGCCCAAGAAAGAGCATATTGAGTTTATTGAGAAATCTCCTGAAAAAGTCGAAGGAGACCTTTATGACATTGTGCTGAATGGCGTGGAGCTCGGCTCAGGCTCAATAAGGATAACTGACGTTGCATTACAGGAGAAAGTGATGAATGTTGTCGGTCTCAAAAAAGCAGATGCTGAAAAAAGGTTTGGATTCTTGCTTGAGGCATTCAGCTACGGCGCTCCGCCTCATGGCGGCATGGGGCTTGGCTTTGACAGGACTGTTGCCTTGATGTGCGGCTTCAATGACATACGCGAGGTTATTGCTTTCCCGAAAAACAAGAAAGCAGAAAACCCAATGGACGGCTCGCCTTCTGAAGTAGACGAAAAGCAGCTCAAGGAATTGCATATTAAGACTGAAAAGATAAAGCAATGATACTCTTTACCGGCAACCAAAACAAGATTGAAGAGTTCAGGCTCGTTCTTGGAAATGAATTTCCTTTCAAGGCAGTCAAAGGAGAAAAACCAGAGCTTCGGGCAGAGCATCCTTCTGAGATAGTAACGCCTGCTGCAAAAGCCCTTGCAGAGAGGTTGAAGGAAGCGGTGATTGTTGAAGATTCAGGGATTTTCATAAAGGCATTGAACGGCTTTCCAGGAACGTGCTCCCATTATGTTTTTGACAAAATCGGGCTCAAGGGACTGCTGAAACTCTTGGAGGGCAAAAAAAACCGAAGTGTAAAATACATTTCCGCAGTAGGCTACTGCGAGCCAGGAAAGCGGCCGCTGTGTTTTATCGGTGAGGAAGACGGCAAAATTGCTACTGCGCCGAGGGGCAAGAACGGCTTCGCGCACGACCCAATCTTCATCCATTCAGGGAAAAACAAGACTTACGGAGAATCCAGAGAAAAGGTGGTTATCCACTTGTTCAGGCGAAGGGCGATTGAGAAGTTG
>JAZDGJ010000013.1:0-7975 GCA_043807015.1 Candidatus Woesearchaeota archaeon
TCCCGTTCTCGGCGCAGAATTAACTATTGCTAATATATTGTAATTAACGTACAATTGTTAAGTAAAGAAATACAAGACCTACAATGAGGAAGAATATTCCCATTGCCCTTAATAATTTCGGGATTATTTTTCCCGGAACCCATTTTGAGCCAAAAAGTTTCAGATACCAAATTTGCGCCTTAATAAGCCAGTCTGTCTTTATTGAAAACAGCAGCCCTATTACGGTAAAGGGAATTGCCAGGAACCAGCCATAATTACTCCAGAATACATCACAGGGAATTTGCTGATTATTAACGTAGCAGTTCATTGCCATTACCGGGCAAATTATGACTAATAGCGTAAAAGCCCAGATTCCTGCAAGAATAGATTTGTTTTTCACTTCATAACTGACTGATTTTCCAATGTTCTTAAATGTTTCCAATGCTTAATACTCGCCCAATCTTTTCTGGCTTTTGCCGTCCCTTTCAAAGTAGTTTGGCGGCGAGACAGAGCGCCACTCGAATTTGTGGTCTTGGAGCATGTGCAGTGCGTTGGGGCTGATTTTCGGGGATGCAATAATGCCCCTCACTTCTTTCAGGCCTTTGAGCTGCTTGATTTTGCGGACATACCTTTCAAGCTGGTCTACTGCTTTCAAGTCTGCGGTGTAGCGCTTGCATTCAATAACGACTAGGACATTATTCTTATCGTAGCCGAAAACGTCTATGAAGCCGTATTTTGTGTGCTCCTCTGTGCTTAAGGGCTTGAAGCCCGGCTCTATCAATGCAGGATTGTTGAAAATCATCTGGCTCATGTCCCTTTCGCTGCCCACAAGCTCTATTGAGGCGTTGTCCTCCAATGAATAGAACAGGCAGGAATGGGCTTTGTTGATTAAGATGTCAAGATACTCCTTGTCAGCAAGGTTTTGGCTTGAAAGAACAAGCCTGCCTTCATGAGTGTTGAGGTCCACGGAAGCGTTTTTCATGTAATTAACAGGTGTGTTCCCATTTGGCTGGTGGACGAGAAGCGTGCCGTCCTGCTTTATTATGATGATTCTATCGCCATCTGAGAGAAAGCTTTCTGCCCTGCCTGAGTACCTTACTGAACAATTGCAGACAAGAATAACTGTCTTGGAGTTCTGCAGGGCGTCGTTGAAAGCAGCAACATCAATGTCCATGGCGGCAGGATAATTAAGGGAATTATAAGGTTTTCTTTCCAAGAACTATTATGTGCTTTGTCATGGACTTGTGGATGTAGAATTTGAAATGCCCTTCAAGCCTGAGCTTTGTGCCTTTGAGAAGGGAGCTTGAGAAGTAAGGCAGGGCGACTACTGCTTTTTTGGCGAGTATCTTGTTGAGGGTTTTGAAAAAGTCCTTGTAGAGCCCTGGCTCAACATGGGAGCTCTGCCCGTATGGGAGGTCTGATACAACATAAGGAACTTTCCTGCTCAGCTTCAATGCATCTTTCTGCTGCAGTTTGGCTTTAAGCTTGTAGTAGCTGAGATTAGTGCCTGCTTTTTCAAGCATTTCTTTGCTTATGTCAGAGCCTTCTGCCTTCAAGCCCATAAGGGCTGCCTCTATCAATACGCCCCCTGTGCCGCAGAATGGGTCAAGTATTGAAGTATTGGAGCCTGTGAGATTTACCATGGCTCTTGCAAGCTTTGGGTTTAAGGAAACAGGGGCAAATCCAGGCCTTAGGTCTGGCTTGCGGTTTGAGAAGCTGTGTTTCAGCTCAGCAATTAGGAGACAGCAGTAAAGCTTTTTTCCAGCTATGACGGCTATTGGCGTCTTTGGCTTTTCAAGGTCTACTTCTGGATTCTTCAGATTCTTCCAAACAATAGAGGCAAAGTCTTTCTCAGCAATGTCAACGCCCTTGATTCTCACAGCAAAGCTTCCTTCATAGTATTGCTGCCAGTTGAAAGAGCTGGCTTGCTGCAAAATGCCTTTCGTAGTAGTGGCGGAGAATAGGACTTGGTACACGGCTCTGGTGAATGCAAGGCGCTCATAGCCAGATATTGAATCAGAGAGAAGGAGATTATTGTCAAGCTCATGCTTCTTGGGCTTTACAATTGATATTGCTTCTGCTACTGCAAGAGAGGGATTTTCGCCAGAAAAAGAGAAAATAAACATGAAAAAAGAAATAAGAAAGGCGCCTATGCCTTTCCGAGGATTCTGAAGACCTTTGTGCCGCACTTAGGGCAAACTCCCTTCATGGCCTTCATGCCATTCTTCATAGTGACTT
This sequence comes from Candidatus Woesearchaeota archaeon, assembly GCA_043807015.1. Classification (GTDB taxonomy): domain Archaea; phylum Nanobdellota; class Nanobdellia; order Woesearchaeales; family UBA10216; genus JAZDGJ01. The sequence continues at coordinate 2,218 of JAZDGJ010000013.1, forward strand.
CCTTGCCGTCCTTAATCTGAACCTGCTCTTTGCACTTCATGCATCTTCCTTCAGCCATCTTTCACTCACCTCAGAGTTGTTAGTAATAACTTGTATGAATGCGGTTTTGGGAGTTTAATATATAAACTTTGTGAATGAATAATTTTTTTCAATATAGAAAACTATATATAGGAAATATATGACACTACTACGCATGCCAAGAGGAAGACCGCTGAAAAGCACAGTAAGGCAGAACATAATAGAGATATTGAGCCACAAGAGCGCATATGGCTATGAGCTTTACAAATATTACAAGGACCTCTTTCCAGACGTCACTATGAGGAACATATACTATCATCTCAGGAAGGGCTTAGAAACAGGCGAGATAAGGATAGAAAAAGTTGAGAAGCAGGCTGGCTCCTACAGTTGGGGAGCAGAAGTAGAAAGGACCTACTATGCCCTTGGTGACAAAGCCCAGCCTAAAGGAGATTTGAGAGTGAAGAAGTATTTTGAAAATAAAGGGAAATAAATTTAAAGAGTGCCAAAATTGCCTTGATTTACGGGGCTATAGTGTAGCTTGGTCTATCACATTTGGTTTGGGACCAAATAACCCCGGTTCAAATCCGGGTAGCCCCACTTATTGTTTTTCTATTATTTTCAGAAGCAGCGGATTCACGACATTGGACTCTGAAATCACGCAGTTGTGGTTGCCGTCAATCTCGTAGTCAGGCTCATAGTGCGGGGTTATTACTTCATCCTGCCTGCTGACGAGTTTAACCACTCCTGAATCCTTCACCCCTTTAAGCTTCCTCAGCCAGAAATAATTAAGGTAAACTCCCCTGTAGTGAAGCTTTAAGGCTGTCTTGAAAGTCAGCAGCACTGCATTTGTGATTTTGCTCCTGCTGAAGTCAAAATCCCTTCTCTTGAACAGGCTCAGGAGCATGGCTATTGGCATGAACAAAAACGCATATATGTCAAAGTAAAGCCAGATTGCCTTTGGCGCAGAATCAAAAGGCGTATTGATGCAGATGCACCTTGCAGCGGGATGCTTTGTGTGGTATGCTGCTGCTATCGCACCTCCAATCGAACAGCCGATTATTACTGGATTTTTCAGCTTAAGCTTCTCCTCAAGGAGTTCAATATCCCTTACGTGGTCTTCAACTGAAATATGCTTCAGCTTAGTCCTCTCAGGAGAGTGCCCCCTTAATGTTGGCACAACAGCGCCATAGCCTTTTTTGGCAAAATAAGCCACGGTTTTTTTCCAGTATGTCCAGTCCGTGCCCAGTGGATGAAGGAAAATGATTGTTTTCTTGCCTTTCAGAAAAAGGTAAGAAATCTCCTCGCCATCAAAACTCCTGTAATTGCCCAGCATGGCGGATTACCTGTAAAGGGGCTTTAAAAACTTATGCCGCGGGCAACAGCGATATCAGGAAATATGAGAATGCGCCTATTGCCGCCGAGACAGGAATGGTAAGCACCCATGCGGCCAGAATCCTTCTTGCCATTATCCACCTTACTGCCCCAAACCTCTTTACAGAACCAACTCCCATTATTGAGCCGGCTATAACATGCGTTGTGCTCACAGGTATTCCCAAGAAGCTGCACATGAGGATTGTGCCAGCGCCAGCTGTTTCTGCACAAAAACCGTCAACAGGCTGCAGCTTTGTGATTCGCTGCCCCATTGTCTTTATTACCTTCATGCCGCCTGCAAGCGTGCCAAGTGATATTGTGGTGTAAGAGAGGATTATCACCCACCAGGGAATGTGGAATTGCGCGCCAAGGTAGCCTGAGCTAAACAGGAGGATTGAAATTATGCCTACTGTCTTCTGCGCATCATTGGTGCCGTGGCTTAGGCTGTAAACAGAAGCTGAAAGTATCTGAAGCTTCCTAAAAAGCCCTTTTGTCCTGCTTGGGTGCGCTTTCCTGAAGATCCACATTACAAGCACTGCAAATACAGAACTCAGCACCATTCCAAGCAGGGGAGCTATGAATATGAAAAGCACGACTTTTGAAAGCCCTGAGAAGATTACTGCATGGAAACCTGCTTTCACCACTGCCGCACCAACCATCCCGCCTATCAGGGCATGGCTGACAGATATTGGCAGCCCAAGATAAGTTGTGCCATAGGTCCAGGCTATTGCTCCAATCAGCCCAGCCAGTATGACATAGGCGCTGATAAAAGAGGGGCTGACTATTCCTTTCGCTATTGTTGTTGCAACGGCAGTAGTAAAGAGAAAAACGCCAGCAAAGTTCATTATGGCTGCAAGAATAACCGCTGTCCGGATTGTGAGGGTGCCGGTTGCAACAACTGTGGCAACGGAATTTGCGGCATCATTAATGCCGTTCCCGAAGTCAAATATTAAAGCAATAATGATTATTACAACAATGAGCAGTAGGGGCTCAGGCATGCTTTATCACTATGTTGCCCACTATGTTTGAAATCTCCTCTGCAGAATCCAGCACAGACTCAAATGATTCATAAAGGTCCTTGAACTTAATAACATCAATTGGAGAGCTGCCATTTGAGAAAAGCTCTGCTATGGCCTTGCTGAAAACAGCATCGCCTTTTCCCTCAATTTCGTGTATCTTTATGCAGTTGTAATTCGCATCCTTAAGCTTGTTTAAGTTGGCAATTGCCTTTTCAACCTCAGAAACCACCTGCCATATCAGCTCAGTCTGATGGTTCATGCACTCAGGTATGGCATCCAGATTGTAAGCAGCTACTTTTGAGGCTGCCTCGTCTATCATGTCTGTCAAATCATCAAGCAGCACAGTAAGCTCATATATGTCCTCGCGGTCTATTGGCGTTACAAATGTCCTGAAAAGCTTCTCAATCACCTCTTTCGTTGCATAGTCGCACTTGCTTTCTATAGCAGTTATGTCCTTTGCCTTCTCAGCAACCTGCTCCTTACTGAGCTTGCTATAATTATCAACCAGAAACTTGAGTTCCTTTGCAGCCTCTGTGATGTGCAGCGACTGCTTCACAAACATGCTAAAGAATACCTTTTCCTGCGGGAGGAAAAAATGCCACGGGTTCTGCATAAAAAAACAGTAAAGAAGACGCTATTATAAAAAGTTATCCTTGCAGGGGCTCTGTTTCGGGACAGAGCCGGCATCTTAAACCTGTGATACTAGAAATAATTGAGAATAAAGAACAGCTTCAGCCAAGATACTCTGCACAAAGCCTTAAGTATCCAGTGTCACAATAATGCTTGCATGCCTCTTCAAGCTTTCCTGAGTTAATCAAAGTGACTGCTTTCTGCACATCTGCATAAACCCGCTTCCATATTTGCTTTCTGTCAGCTCGAGCATTAATTGCTTTTACAACGCGGGGAGCAACCGCATAGTATATCCTTACAGCCGCCTTCCCTTCAGGTGTTTTCAGCACATAATTATCTCTGAAACCTCTCAGCGTAGTCAACTCAAGGCAATTGTCAGGAAGCCCCATTGCCTCAACGCAGGCAGTTGTCAGACAGCAATCTTCATCAGAAGATGAATCACCATCATTTACCCCAGAACCATCCCAATCGTGATAACGTTTTCCTTCAGGATTGTACCTATGTTCTGCTCCTTCCTTATAACCCTTGTCATAAGGGTTAGTAGCTGGCCCACCCTTGCCTATATCGCTGAAAATATTGCCCTTCTGCCCTTCCTCAACTCCCCTTTTATACTCCTTATCTTCCTTTTCGCCCATTCTTGTACCTTTCCTGAAATAGGGAAGCTTACTTTTTTAATAAAGCTTGTGCTTAATAGAGCCAAATCCAATAAATTTATAAAGCGCCTTGGAATTCTCGGCGGTAAGTGATATTTTATGCCAGCTGTAACACGCTACGGTTCTACAAAGCGCTTCGGAACTAGATACGGGAAGAAGCTTAAGGACAAGATAGGCAAGCTTGAGGAAGAGAGAAGGCTGGGCAACAAGTGCCCATACTGCCACAAGCCCAGGATAAAGCGCATTGCTGCAGGAATATGGGAGTGCACAAAGTGCAGGTCAAAGTTTGCCGGAAAAGCCTACAGCATCGGCCAGAAAAAAATCACTGTTGAAACTGCTCTTGCAGAAGTTCCTGAAGCTGTAGAAGCCAGGAACGAAGAAGAGGCTGCATAATGGTAGACTACAAGTGCTTTGAATGCGACAAGAAAGTGAGCCCTGACTACCTAAGGAAGAAAGTCAGATGCCCATACTGCGGCAGCAAAATACTTTTCAAGCCAAGAAGAATATCAACAAAGGTAAAAGCCCGCTGATAAAGGCAACATGTACTCAGCAACAATAACATCTGATAATCCTGACCTTGTAATCAAATGCTTCTCATGCGAGGACAAGAGCATACAGGGAAGGGCAGAATACAGCATCGCAAAGAAGGGGGAAAAAGCTGTCTTTGAAATAAAGGCAGAAGACAGCACTGCACTGAGGACTGCATTGAACTCAATAACAAAGCTCCTCACAGTCATTGAAAAAACAGGCAAACTATAATGGAAGCAGAAGAAAAGATACAGCAGCTGCAGATGCTTGAGCAGAGCCTCCAGGCGCTATTGATGCAGAAGCAGAATCTCCAGATACACCTGATGGAAGCAGATTCAGCACTGGCAGAGCTGAAGAATGTGCAGAGCGCCTACAAGATTATTGGCAACATAATGATTTCTTCAGACAAGGCAGCCCTTGAAGAAGACATTGCAGGCAAAAAGGAAACCGCAGAGCTCAGGCTGAAGGCAGTTGAAAAGCAGGAACGCTCCTTAAGGGAAAAAGCGCAGAAGCTGCAGGAAGAATTGCTCGGCGAGCTGAAGAAGGAAAATGGCAGAAAAAATTGAACAGGCAATAGAAGCGCTGCGGGAACTTATAAATGACGCGACAGTGCCAAGGAACATAAAGGAAAAGCTCCAGCAGGCGCTTTCGGCATTAAACGAAACGAACAGCTCAATCAACGTTGACAAGGCAATGCAGCAGCTTGAAGAAGTGGCTGATGACCCAAATCTGCAGTCCTACATCAGAACTCAGATATGGGGCGTTGCAAGCCTTCTAGAGAAGAACAATTAGCGCCTTTTCTTGACCAATTTTCTTTTTAGAAACACAGAGTTTGGAATGAAAATAGTGTCGCCCTTCTTTGTCTGCAGCTTTACTTCAATCATGTCTGTCTTTACAACCTTTGCGTCCATTCCATCAAATTCTATGGAGTCACCCTCCCTTATCATATTCCTGTAGTGGATAAAGAAGCCTGCAAATATATTTGGCAGGAAATCCTTAATCGCAAGAAGCGTGGAAAACACCACAACAATGATTACTGCGCCGGCAATCAAATTAAGCACAAAAGTGTCCAAGCCAAGCATGCCGAGTGCCATGATGAGAGAGATGAAATAAAGTCCATATTCAACTACTGAGCCCAGCAGCTTCTCAATCGATATCTTTATGCCTGCGGTCCTTACAGCGTTGTCAATGCCAACTTCGCGAAGCAGGTGCCTTACAAGGTTGCCAAAAAGCTTTCCTGCCACAAACCCGATGAGCAGTATTATGGCTGCCAGTATCATCCTGTTGAGAATGGAAGCAAAGGCATTCTGAATCATGCTGCCTATGCTCTGGAATGCTGCTTCAAACCCCGGCATGGCAAGAAAGGGTTGAAAACGTTATATAAAGGTTTTCATGAGTCGGCGTCATTGAAAGGTTCACGAGCTTTGCCAGTTTCGCCCCTGCGTTACAGGGGTGCCCCTCTTCCCGCCACAAAAGATAAGGCGGGAAAGGGGCAGTCGCACTTAGGTGCGACCGAAACTGGCCAGCATAGATACGGAC
>JAZDGJ010000014.1:0-7864 GCA_043807015.1 Candidatus Woesearchaeota archaeon
CTGCTTGCCTGAATAACCGCTTAATTTTTCTATCCAAACGTTTTTGAGCTTCCATGGTGGAGCTACGACCTCCACCCTGCTCTCCCACCAGGGTTAAAACCCTTCTGGGAAGCAGTTTTTATTAAGATTTTCTACAGAGCCTATTTGTGGAGAGCCGACTTTGCCCAAGCGTTGCTTGGGTTGATTTTTCTCCCGCCTTATCTGTTGTGGCGGGAGAAAAACAAGTCCCCCGGACCAAAGTCGGCACGGACCAAAAACACAGAAGAGTGACTGCAAGCTATTTGTTACTTAAGCAGCATCCATATTCCCCAGTAGAACAAGGGTATTGCTATCAGCAGGGCGACCCAGTTTTCCCAGTCATGGATGTCAATAAATATGAAGTCCTTAAAGGTCATAGCTGGCTCTTGGGCATTTAAACTTTATAAACATATACCACTCCTGATTGGTGGCAAAGAAAGATATAAATACGTGGGGAGAATCTATAGGTTGCAGAACACTATGAAGAAACGGGTTATGCCCAAAGAGGCAAGGAAAATTCTGGGAAAAGTGCCTGCCATGAAGAGTTTCTGGCTGTGCATAAATTTGGAGCTGAGGAGCCTTCCTGAGCTTTCTGTAGCCCTTGAAAGCATTGACGATGACGTCTTCAGGTATCATGTCAGCAAGGATAAGAATGATTTTGAAGCCTGGATTCGCGATGTCCTGCAGGACAAGGAGCTTGCAAGGGAGATAGCCAGGGTAAAGACCAAGGAGACCCTGCTCAGGAAGATCAGGGAAAGGTCTGAAGAACTGAGGAAAACTGCCAAGAAAGGCGTCAAGAAGCAGAAAAAGCGCATTATACGCCACAAAAAGAAGAAAGCAAGAGCTTCAAAGGCGAGAAAGAAAGCCAGAAAGCCAAAAAAGAAGCAGCGCAGAAAGAAGCGCAGGTAAAATGACCGCATTCTGGGAAGTCTGGGGAGTAGTCGCTGGGCTTGTAACATCATCAGGATATATCCCGCAAATAATCAAGGGCTACAGGACCAAAAAGCTGGAGGACTTGTCATACCTTCTAAACGCACTTATGGGATTAGGCATGCTTATGTGGCTTGTATACGGCATAGCGATAAGAAGCCTAGCTGTGACTGCAGCAAACATTTTAGGCGTTAGTTTGAATATTACGCTGCTGGCAATGAAATACCACTATTCAAGAAAATAGGCGGGTTTGTCGCATGATTCAGCTGGCTGCGGTCGCAGGGCGACTTCCAAGCGGAAACGCCTGCAGGCTTTGATTGAGAGCGTAAATTTAGGTTAGTAATTTTATAATAGCAATTAGAGCAATTATTGCCCAGACTATATTTAGAACACCGGGTGGATATGCCTTTTTCTTAAATGAGATATAAACAATTCCTAGTGCACCCGTGACATTTAGTATTTGATATAAAAATGTTGAAGGGGAAAGAAAATTAAAACTTACCAATGCGTATGCGAGAAGTATTGCAGAAGCGCCATACCAACCTATTGTTTCATCGATTATTTTTTGCTTCATCTATATGTATGTAGATGGGTGTATTCATAAAATTTGCCTTTTCAGATTATTTATAAACCTTTTTAAGAAAAAATAAGCTACACCTGACGTTTACTTTACAGATCACAAAGTGGTTAACTTTAAATACCAGTTGCTTTTTCTTCACGGTATGGTCAAGAGAACTGGTTCTGGAAGGAAAAAGAGCAGGAAAACTCTAATGGTTCCCACGAACAAGAAGAGCAAGCTGCCTATAAAGGAGATAGTCCAGACCTTCAAGGAAGGCGACAAAGTGCTTTTAAAAGTCAATCCTTCTTTCCACAAGGGCGCTTACCATATGAGATTTCATGGTTTGATAGGTGACGTTGTTGGCGTCCAGGGAGGATGCTACCTTGTCAGTATCCACGATGGCGGCAAGAGGAAGAGCCTTATTGTTAATCCAGTGCATCTGAGGAGGGCTTAAAATGCAGGTAATTTCTGAAACTCCCATTCCTTTGAGCCAGGTAAAAGAAGCTGTTGACGTCATTAAAAAGCGCGACAAAGAGCCAAATTTCCGTGTCAAGAAAATGGAGGAATACCTCAATTCATTTTCAAGCATCAGCACTGCAAAGAGCCGCGAGCTGGTTGAGAAGCTTACCCAGCTCAATGTCCCAAGAATGAAGGAAATGCACATCTACAAAATCGTTGATTTAATGCCTTCAAATGTTGAAGACCTGAAGATGATTCTCCAGCCTTATGCTCTCACAGTCAATAATGAGAATCTCAACAAGATAATTGGGACAGTCAAAGATTATGTGAAATAGCTTGTTCTGCCTTTTCAGATTAAAAAGGTTTAAATAAATACTTCGGCTACTAAATTATTATGATGATGGAACCTCACGCAAGGGAAGAGACAGCGATTGTGCTGGATTACCTGCCAAACGGCTATCCTTTTGACGTGAGACCGAACCATATTAAGACGCCTATTGTCCAGGCGCTTGGCAAGGAGCATTTTGTGCTCTTGGAGCTTGTTCCAAAGAGGGAAGCCCAATTGCAGCCCCATGATGAAGTCTACATCGGAGAGGGCAAAAGGGACAAAATCCACCATATCAACGGAAGGCTTCTTCCTGCAAAGCTCACGCCCACTGCAAAGGCAGAGCTGGAATATGTCCTTAACAAGATTGTGAAGGACAATGAGCAGTTCTTTGTGGGCTTCTTCAACAAAGCCCAGCCCCTTAGCACGAGAATGCACTCTTTGGAGCTTATCCCTGGAATGGGCAAGAAGCGCATGTGGGAGATAATTGAAGAAAGGAAGGACAAGCCATTTGAAAGCTTTGCAGACATACGCGCAAGGCTGAAGCTGATTCCCGATCCTGAGAAAGCCATTGTCCGAAGAATCCTTCTGGAAATTGACGGCAACGAGAAGCATTACCTTTTTGTCGAGAGATAGGAATTAGGAATTTATCGCTTCTGATTTTCCCTTAAGATAGAAAACATTTAAGCTGCTTGGCACAACTGCAAAAGTCACTGGCGCATTTTTTGCGGTTCTTCCAAGAACTTCCCCATCAGCATACACAGTCAGGTTGTCGCCTGTTGCCTTAACATTGCTAACGAGGTAGTGTTCTATTGCATGGTGTCCGAGATGGGTGCCCTTCTTGAATTGCCCCAGCATCATTATTGCTTCAATTCGCCCAACTTTCCCTGCAAAGATAACATCAAGCAGCCCGTCGTCCATACGCGCTTTCGGCGCAGGCCTTATCCCTCCACCGCCAAATATATTGTTGTAAACATCCAAGAAAAAAGAAGGCCGTTTAACAGCAGGCATATCATTAATTTCTAGTTTTATCGGCGTGCAATCGTAATTTATTAGCAAATAAACTATTGTTACATCATAAGCATGTTTTCCTATAAACTTGAAATGACGAACAGCTTCGCAGAGTTTTCCCGTAAATCCGATTCCTGCATTTCCAATGTAGTACCTCTCTACACTTTTGCCAGCACTGTTCAGAAAAGAAACACGCCCAACGTCAATCCTGTGGAGATTTCCCTCAATAAGCGCTCTATATGCGTCCTCTTCTGTTTTTATTCCCAGGCCATATGCGGCATCATTGCCGGTTCCAATCGGGTCGATAAGAAGGGCAACGTCATTGTTGGCCTTTGCCAAAAATATTCCGTTGACAACTTCATTAACAGTGCCATCGCCGCCTCCACTAACAATAATTTTCCTGCAATGACATTCTTCCATCGCCAGATCAGTAGCGTGCCCAGCATGTTCTGTTACTCGCTCATCCAAATCTTTGAACAATGTGCTAGGTTTTGCCGCTTTTTTTCTTATAATGACCGCATTAGAACTCATTATCTTTTCTCCATCACCACTTTCTTGCCCTGGAACTCGATAAATGCAACATTGTCGCCCTCATTAAGCTCTCCCTTAAGCTCTGGAAGGGCATCAATGTCAAATGTTTCATAGGTCACCAAATCCATTATTTGCAGCGGGTTTTTTGAAAGCACTTGTCCTCTTTTGTTGATTATCTCAACATCCTCCATCATCTCATGAGAAGTTAGCGTTAGCACCTCAGTCCTTCCTGAGAACAAGCCCTGCACAGTAAGCTTCACTTTGGTGTGCATGTGGGTTCCAGCGGTTACATTCTCCCTTTTCAGCACCTTTGCAGGCTCGCCCCTGTTGATGATGCATTTTCCTTTGTCAAGCTCTTTTACGCCTATCATGGGCTTAAAGAATTTTCAGCTTCTTTATAATAGTTTTCAAAAAGCTCACTCTGAGATTAACGCCATTAGATATCGTTGTTGAACCTGCGCTTCTGGACTTAGTTTATTTCGTGGCACATTTTTGATATGCTCCCATAAATCTGCAACCCTCTTTGTGAGGCAATCACATGCTTCCTCAAGGTTTTTACCCCATCCCACCAAGGCAGTGCGCATAAGCCTACCCTCGTTATACTTCGTAGATGGTAAGTAGTGCGTTGCTGTCCAGGAAAATCCTGCTTCTTTTCCATACGCGACCAGTTCAACTTCCAGACGCTTGGTTAACGCATACTCGGGAATACTAACAAGAGTCGTCCACCCGACTGAATCACCTAGATTCCTTCTTTTCATAGCAATAGGGCTAATCAGCCTTATTTTAAAAAAGTTTCCGAGAAAACTCTCACTTTTCCATATGGTGCCTAACAGCTCCTGATGATGTGGTGCTTTGCCGCAGAATCAGGACTTTTTCCAGCCGGATTTTCTGCAATTTTTGGCAGTTTTGAAGCGCCAAAATACATGATACATCTTTTAATAAATTATCAAATCTTTTGAGAATAATTATTATTAATAGTTTTAATAAATTACTACAATCTTTATCATACAATTTATTAGATTTACGCTTATAACTTTTAATCAAAAATCAAAGCTTTTATTATGCAAAAATTCACTACAAAGAGTCAAGCGGGCTCTTCACTTTTTTCAATTCCTCGGCGGAAATCATGGTGTAAATCTGCGTTGTCTGAAGATTGGAATGCCCAAGGAGCTCCTGAATTTTCCTGATGTCTGTGCCTGAATCAAGAAGATGCGTTGCAAAGCTGTGCCTCAGTGTATGAGGGCTCACTTTCTTGTTGATTTTTGCCCTCTTTGCTGCGTTTTTTACGATTTTTTGCGCGTTTCTTGGGCTCATCCTGCCATTCCTGCCAATGAAAACAAAGCCAGAGCCTTCTGGCTCAAAATAATGCCTTAATTCTGCTATCAAGACGTCTGACAGTATGAACAGCCTGTCCTTGCTTCCTTTGCCCTTTCTCACCCAGCCGGTTTTGTCATCCAGGTCCAAATCAGAGATTTTGAGATTTATGCATTCTGAAAGCCTCAATCCAGAAGAGTAGAGCAGCATCAGCAGAATCCTGTTTTTCTTTGCTCCAGCTGCGGCAATCAGCTTCCTCATCTCATCTCTGCTCAGCACAACTGGCAGGTTCTTATCTGCTTTCGGCGTTCTTAGGGTGACTATGTTTTTTTTCAATACTCCGTCGTAGAAGAACTTCAGCGCTGCCCTCGCCAGAGCAACGGTTCTTGCGGACTTCAAGCCTATTATTGACGCCATGTATTGCCTTATGTCCTCTTCAGATATGTCTGCAGGCTGCTTTTTAATAAAATCAAGGAAGAACCGGTTGTATTGCACATATGCTTTTACAGTGTTGTCGCTGAAGCCCCTGAGCTTCAGCTCTGTCTCCAATTTAGCCAGCATATTCATTTATGCGAACTCGCGGTATATAAACATTGTCAAAAACGCCTATGGCGTTTTTGATCATGCTCAGAAATGCCAGAGCATTTCTGACATGTCAAAATTTAAATACGCATCATAAATTAGCCCTTCCATGCCAGAATTGCAGGAAAAGATAAAAATCTGGGTTGCCGAGACCAATAAATATGTGTGGCAGCTCAGAAAGAACCTTTCAAAAAAGCACTTCTTCATCATAGCAATGCTGATTTTACTTTTTATTCTGCTTAAATACAACATTAAAGCAGTTGCAGTGGTAACTTTTTTGGGGCTTCTCGCGTCATATTCCACAATGTACAAACGCTACCTCAAAATTCCATCTGCAGTCGAGTTAGTGACATTCGGCACTGTGATTGTAAGTATAACCGTTGGGCCAACAGCAGGCGCATTTTTTGGCGCCATTACAACGCTGGCATCTGAAATTATTAGCGCATCTGTAGATATCTTCACGTTTTTATACGTCTTCGCAAGAGCAGTAATCGGCTTTATGGCATGGCACCTTTACACACAACTTCAACTGAGTGTTCCAACAGTCGGCATAATCAGCGCCTTGACTTTTATACTCATTGCAGCGCCGTTTTATCTGCTTCCGGGTGACTTTGAAGCAAAACTCAAGGTAATCTACTTCTTCATTGTAAATTTGGGGATAAATATCATCGTCTTTACGATGCTTGGCGACCTTGTTGTCAATTTTATTCTGTAGGCGCCAAAATTGTGAAAATTTATATAGGTATTATAAATTTGATAATATATGCCGACATTGCATGAGAGAGCTAGGCAGTGGGTCGAAAAAGCTAACAAGAACGTTCCAAAATTACGGAAGAAGATTAAGAAGAAGCATTTCTTCATAGCGCTAGGCCTTATTTTTCTGTTCATTTTCCTTAATTATGATATCAAGGCTGTTATTGTTGTAACCATTCTGGGACTTCTTGCATCATACTCAACTGTCTGGAAGCGCTACCTAAGGGGCTTTCCATCATCTGTTGAGCTTCTTACCTTTGGAACAGTCATAACCGGCATTGCTTATGGTCCCCCGGCTGGATTTCTGTTCGGCTTCATCACGAACTTTGCGGCAGAGGTTATTAGTGGCGCTGTTGATGTATTTACGTTCCTTTACATTTTCTTAAGGGGCATTATTGGCGTCGTAGCCTATTACCTTTACTTTGATTTCCATCTAGGCATAGTAGCAATAGGTGTGATTTCCGCGGCAGAGTTCACTTTTATGACCGCTCCCTTTTACCTGCTTCCAGGAGACGCTGAGGCAAAACTCAAGGTATACTCCTCCTTCTTCATAAGTCTTGGAATGAACTTCATCTTTTTCACAGTGCTTGGCAACCTTGTGCTGAATTTTGTGCTACAGTAAAACCCCTGTTTTGGCAGGAAATCAGCGTAGAAGCCACATTCTAGAGTGAAAAACCCCAAAAGATGCACAAATTGGTGCGCATAATGTATATTATGTCTACTTTAGCTTTAGTAGAGACGTTCGATGACAGATTTTACTGCTTTCTTGGATTCTTCAATACATTCATCGCCCATCTTATGTAGTATGAACCCAAACAGGTAAAAAGTGGCACCAAAAGAGAGATTTGCAAGCAGGGGCATTGCGTGCGGAACATATCTGTAGGCATCAAGGACGCCGTAAGCCACCATTCCGTTTCCCGCCAATCTGAAGGCTGTGCTGGCAATGTAACAAATCCTAGCTTCGCCAGCGCCCCCGTACCTCATTGTAAGGGGCTCCAGCTTTCGGACTGCTTCGACACTTTTTAGCTGCTTCATGGCCTTCAAGTTATCAATTGACAAAACAGTTTCCGCAATGAATTTAGGTGAGGCTAAAACTACCTTGGCAGTGTTTTTTAAAATTGATTCTAAATCTGGCATGGGTTAGTATAACCTCGTTTAATTCTTAAACCTTTTGCAGAATGCCGTTTTTCCGATAAAACAGCAAAGCTTATAAGTAAGAATATTCTTATTTTGCCCGGTGAAGCAGAATGAATGTTAAAACAGTCAAAGTTTCTGACAAGGGACAGATAGCCATACCGCTTGAGATAAGAGAGGCAATGGGGCTGCAGAAAGGGGATGAACTAATACTGCTGCAGGAAGACAGCCGAATACTGCTTGAGCCT
>JAZDGJ010000015.1:0-32723 GCA_043807015.1 Candidatus Woesearchaeota archaeon
AGTGCGCCTGCGGGCGCAATAATGCTCTTTAGTGGCAACAACGCGCTTAATATAAATATCTTACCATTATCCTACCTTATGCGATAAGTATATATACTTTAGAATACTGCAAGGCTTTGTGAAGCAGAAAATCAGCATCACCATGGACGGGCAGGCGCTTAAGTCCATAGATGCGATTATTGACAACATCTACATAAGGAACAGGTCGCAAGCCATTGAATACCTTGTTAAGAACGCCCTTGGCGAGAACAAAACTGCCGTAATACTTGCCGGAGGCAGCGAGGCAAAGCTCAAGATTTCTCCAACAGAATATAGGCTTACGGCTAGGCTCAAGAGCAGAACAGTTATTGAACATGCAATAATAAAGCTGAGGCAGTGTGGCTTCAGGAACATAATACTGATTGCAAGGCACCTTGTGCTTACTGCGGCATTTGACATCGTGAAGGATGGCTCTGCTTACGGCGTAAAGGTAAGCTACATTGAGGAAAAGGAGTCAAAGGGCACTGCTGCTACACTGAAGCTGATAAAAGGAAAGGTGGCAACAGACTTCATTGTTGTTTACGGGCACATAATCTTTGACAAGGTAAACCTGGAAGAGCTCTGGAACCAGCACATAAGGCACGAGGCAGTTGCCACATTGATGCTGACGACTTCTGCAGAGCCGTCTGAAAAAGGCACTGTGAGGATGGAGGGCAGCAGAATCCTGAATTTTGTGCAAAAGCCGAAGCAGTCTGAGGAATACCTTGTGTTCTCGCCAATATTTGCAGCAGAGCCTGAGCTTCTTGACTATGATGGAAACAGCCTTGAATACGACATTTTCCCCATGCTTGCAGAGAAAGGGCTGCTGCAGGGGCACATGAGCTCAGAGAAAGAGCAGCACATTCACACAAAAGAAGACGTGGAGAAGCTGAGGTAAGCTTTATAATAAATTCTTGATTAGCCAAGTTCATGGAAAGGCTATATTTAGAGAGCGACACCTTCAAGTCAGCGCACATACCTCTAATTTCACGCAGAATAGGAGTTGAGGGAAAGGTAAGATTCAGGGAAGTGCCTGACGTGGTTGATGCTGAGGGCAGGAAAAAGCAGGAAGCCTTATACCCGGAAAAGCTGAAAAGGTCTCAGGGAAAGGAGATAGGGAAGAGCCTACAGTACGGGCTGAGCGCAAAGGATGCTGAAACAATAGTCCCAATCGAAAGCTACAACTCCGAATTCGGCTACAGGCTCACAGTTCCGGTATCAGTAATAAACTATTCAAGGATTGAGTATGCGATAAGCGAAAACAGCAGAGACTTGCCAAATGTCCTTGGCATATCTGAGATTTTCAGGGGCAGAAATTCATACTTATTTGTTAAAAGAGGAGAAAAAGTTGCATATTATGACAGCCCGGAACAGCTTCACGCACTGGTGGCAGGGGGCTTTCCGAGAAACATAACGCCAATAATGCCCGATAACATGACTGTGAAAAAATGGCTTGATGAGCAGCAGATGACTGAGCACGCAATCAAGCCTTCTGAAGTAGCCGGAAGGGTGATTCTAGGCGTAGTGCTTGACAAACTTGTTCCAGGCTACAAGCCTGAAATTCTGCTGACAGGATTCGCAAGATACAAAACAATGAGCAAAAAAGCACTTGACCAGAGAAAGCCGCTTGACTCATTTGAAAGGGATCGCATAGTAGAAGCACCGGCAACAGAAGAAGGATTGGCAAAACTCATTCTGGAAAACAGCTGGCCTGGAAAAAACGTTCCCGTCGGCTTAGCAGGAGCAATACTTGAGCTCGGCAGGATAGGCGGCTTTAGGGCACTGGACAACCTTATTTCTGAAGCAAAACAGCACGGTGCGCCAACATTCAAATATGCCATAAGGGCATAACTTTATAAACCACCCCTTAATCCCATGGTCTGACGAACGGTCATAGCCGCCTGGTCACACCCGTTCCCATTTCGAACACGGAAGTTAAATGGGCGCACGTTTTCAGTTGTACTGCACTCTCGTGCGGGAACCTGAGATCGCTGTTCGTCACTTTTTTTTATCGCTTCTTTTTTCTGACAAAAAATAAAAAGCTCAGGAGAATGACTTTTCTTAATGGATTCAAAAGTTGTAAAGGAAGTGGCAATTTGGATTGGGGTAGCCGCATTGGTTTGTGCAGGACTTTCTTACCCGCCTATAGGGGCCAAGGTATCGCAGCTCTTCAACAACACAAGGCACGCCATCACAAGTCCAAAGCAGGACATAAAAGTCCTGAGGAAGCTTGAGCTCAGCACTATAGATGCACTTGCTGAATTGTTTGAAAACGACGCACGAAGTTCGGTCGCGGTCAACCACAGCATGGTGGGCGTTTACTCGGAAGAAGAGAAAAGACCATATGCAGGAATCATGCTCACCACAGACGGGCTTATACTGACAACGACTTACGCCACAACAGCTTTTTCAGGCAAAGACTTCAGCAGAATCTACGTAGTTGATAATACTGGTCAAACCTACAAAACAGGAGAAGTAAGAATTCCGTGTGAGATAATTGCCAAGGATCCTGTTAACCTGCTGGCACTCGTATATGTGCCGATAGGAATGATAGCTGAGCCGGCGCCTGTGCCCCTCTACAGAGGAGAAATCTTAGGGAAGGAGGTGGTGCTGATTCAAAGCAACGGGCAAATCACCTATACGCAGCCCGCGGAGGTCGTTGAGACTGGAATCAGCAATATTATGTTCGGAAACTCATTTGGGAATAACCTTTTCGAGCTGAAGCTGCAGGTACCGTCGGAGAAAGTTGATACGGGCTTTGTAACTATAAAAGATAATAACGAAGATAAGCTTGCGGGAATAATTGTTTCTCAGCTTGTTGAGAAAAATTCAGAGGGTAATGCCCGGGAGACAAGAGTACTGGCAGCAGGTATAGACCAGATAGAGGCTCTTGCTAAGATGGCGATACAGTATTCAAAGCAATAAGGGCAAATCTTATATATCACCTGGTGCCTAACTTGTTTTTGGTGGTATTTGGTGTTTGTGAGGATTAAGCGCATAAAAGGCCAGGAATATGGCTACCTTGTAGAGAACTCATGGACTGGAGAAGGCACCAGGCAGAAGGTAACTGCCTATTTGGGCAAGATTCTAAGGCCTTTGAGAGTGAAAAGTGAGGGCTTGGCAGCAAACATTGCCGAGCACGTTTCAAAAACAGGCTATTCTGAGCTTATGAGGGAATTAGTGCTTCTGGAGCTTCTTAATCATTCTCTCGACGGAAAAGTGAGCGTTGACTTTGACAATTTTGCTGTGGGCGACGGCAAAAAAAGCGTAGTGGTGGCATTGAACGACGGCTTCCTCTGCGGGCACAGCCTGAAGAAGCTTTTCCAGTACTCTGCCGAGGAGGATTACACTGGATTCCTGCTCGCAGACCTTATCACAGGAGCAGGGATTAAGGTCGAGAAAGACGTCTTTGTTGCCCTGTTCCAGAAGCTGCAGGGCAACGTCCAGAAGAAGCAAGCAGAAAAGATGGACTTCTACTATTGACACCACTCAAAAGTATTAAAATTTATATAACTCCTGCTGTTTGCTATTCAGCAAGGTGGGATAATGTCGACGATTGATGATGCAACTGAACATGTAGAAGCTTTAAAAGCTAAGAAAGGTTTGTGGGAGAAGCTGCGCGATAAAGCGGTGACGTATTCTGTTGTTAGCGGCCTTGCAGCCCTTGGTATCGGCGGGGCAGGCGTGCTTTATGGTACTTATGAAAGAATATTATCTATCAGCAGTATACAAAATCCAGAAAGCGCACTTGCCGTCCTCTTTGAAACATGCGTGATAGCGGGTGCAGCGGCAATGGCAGGACACTCAGTCTCAAATGTTCAGGAGGCGATGTCGTCAAGCCACGAGGTGAGTAAGCTCGAGCTAGAGATAAATGAACTTGAGAAAGAAAAAATTCCTTACATGAAACCCAAACAGTGAATTTTTATTTTTACTAAAACTCAACAGTAAGGCTGCATGATTTCTCGTCGATGTTCTTTACTGCTGGACGCTTCTTAAGCGCGGCAAAATTCTTGGCTTTTGCCTCGGCAAGAATTTCCTTTATGTCTTGGTAATTCTCGTAAATCAGCTCCCCTTTCCTCCGGTTTTCATCGACGGAAGAGCCAAGGCTTTTGAACATTTCTTCCTGCATGGAGATCCTGAGATTGAGGGATGCAGCCCTCTGCTGCCTTGGCTTGTCCTTGTCCTGCCGGATTTCCTCGAAAGCCGCATTGGTTAAAACCTCGTCGAGAGCTTCGTTGTAGCTGGCAAACTGCTTCTGCTCCAAGCCGCCGTAGTACTGCAGCGGGAAGGGAACAACATCCTTGATTTTGCCCTGCTCATAGACGACAGCCGGCTGGGGCTTCTTGGCAAGCAGTTCCCTGAATGCGCCAAGGATTTTTTCAACACCCGCAGGAGAAATCTTCTTCGGGTCTGAAAGCTTGTCCACCGACGACAGAATGCACAGTTCCTCAGCGTATGTGCTCCCAATGCCCAAGTCTGCGGCAAGCACCTTTACAACAGAATCCTTGCCTGATTCCTTGAGAAGGTTTCCGAGCTGTAAAGCAGAAAGGGTGAACAGATTGAACCTCTGCGGAGGAAGCTTGTAAGGCTCTTTTGGAGAGATTTTCCTTGTACTCCACGACTGCCTTTCTGCCACAGCCAGTATTATGCCTTTCCCATCGCAGAGAATAATGTTGCCTCTGCTGAAAAGCTCGAAAATAAGCCTGAAATCAGCATCTTTTGAGGCAAAAGCCATTTCCACCACCCTCTCAGAGGAATGCTGAAAAACAGCCTTTAAGCGGCTGTTTTTGAGGTATTTCCTGAGGAGGACGCAGAATTGCGAAGGCGCAGCTGCTTCAGATGGCTTTGAGGAGGCAATATACAGCCCATATGGCGTAGCTCTCAGTATTGCCTTCTTGGCTGAAGTTGAATAAAGCTCGAGGAGCACTTCTTTCTCCGACGGATTAAACACGCGGTCAAGCCTTGCGCCTATGAGCTTCTGAAGCTCAGCCACTACAAACCTTATTTCCAATGCTGCTAATGCCTTCATCTCTCACTTTTGCAATAGGAAGCAGTTTAAAAATCCTTCGAATGCAATTGATGCGGTTGCAAATTCAAGGCACATAGCATCAACTTTCATACTAAAAAGCCATATTTGTATGGATAAGTATCGATAGTTTTATATATGAATAACTCACTTTGTAAGTGCATGGGCTTCTTTGACCTGTTCAGAAAGGCAGACGAGAAGTGGCACAAGCTCAACCAAGCGCTCGTGCAGAGCTTCAGCCGGATAAAAAATGAAACTACTCTTGTGTTCTCCTGGATACACTACCTGAAGGAAAAAGACAAGCTCCATGATGACAGGCATCTTTATCACCAGCAAAAGCTGCAAAGCCACGGCTCACTGCTTGAAAACCACCACAGCCAGATTGAAAAAATCAAGGATGAAATTTTTGCATTGAAATCGGAAATTTTGCAGCTGAAAATCTCGCAGGAAAAGCCAAAAGTTGAGCCTGCCGCAGGTTCGTTTCCGAACCTGGTCCGGACTAAATCCGAACCTAAAAGCGAACCTGCACCCAGAACTTATCTCGAAAAGACAGTCCTTGCCAAGGTTCGGCAGCAGAGGAAGGCTTATGTGATTGAGCAGATTCTCAAGCTGATTGACAATGGCGTAAATTCAACCAAGGAAATTGAGAACGTTATCGTCGGAGAGAAGGGCTTGTGCGGAAGGACTGCGTTCTATGATTACATGCGCGAAATGAAGCACAGGAAGATGCTGAAGCGCAAGGATTTTGGCGAAAAGAAAGTGCTTGTAACGAGATAAGTACGAGGTATAAGTTCGCTTCAGGTTCGTTTCCGAACCTGGTCCGGACTTGGTCCGAACCTGGTGCGGACCAAATCAAAGCGATTTGATTTTTCTTGCCAATTCTTTTATGGCAGGAATTCTTGTTTTGGTTGTGCTGAAAAGCAGCACTTTGTGTCCGCGCTCAGCTGCTTCAGTAAGGCAAGTGTCAAAAATCTCTGCGTCAAGATTTTCCCGCACTTTTGAGCTGCTGTAGCCCCTCCTGGTGAGCCTTTCCTTCAGGGTTTTAAGGCTGCAAAAGGTCAGGATGCAGGCATTTGCGTACTTTGAAGGCAGATAGTGAGACATATGGGAGTCTAGAATAAGCCCCTTCTCGCCCTTTTTTAGGGCATTTTGCCTCACTTTTGAGAGTGCCCTGGCCAGTTTGCGCTCATCCACTACATAGCAGGACCTCTTTTTGTCATAGGAAGAGTAAAGCTTGGCGTCCTTCACGAATTTGCCTATGTCAAAGTACTTGTAGTGAAGGAAAAGTGAGAGTTTCTTTGCCACAAAGCTCTTTCCAGTGCCAGGAGTGCCTGTCAAGAGTATAGTTTTCATCTGCCAACCACCTCCACGATGACTTTTCTGTCGCTTCTGGGACCATCCAGCTCGCAGAAGCATATATTCTGCCATATGCCGAGCTTTAGAGCGCCTTTGCTCACAGGAACAGCCTTTGAACAGCCAAAAAGGGCTGATTTGACATGGGCAGAGCCATGTTCAGAGCCAGGCGAATGGGCATAAGTTGAACTGTTAGGCACCATGTTGGAAAGTGAGTTTAGGGTATCTTTTTCAACCAAGCCATCTGCTTCCATTATGAGTATTGCTGCAGTGGCATGGGGAGCGTATATAAGGCAGATGCCTTCTTTTACTCCAGAAGACTGCACAAGAGCCTCCACTCTCTCAGTTATGTCAATAACCTCGTTCTTTCTCGACGATGGAACCCCAAACTCAAACATTTAGCTTCAACTTTTGTTGAAATTATCGGCAGGTATATAAACTTTTTAAAATAAACATCTGCCATGAAAAAAGAAACCACATTCCTGCTGCTTTCCCTCGAGGAGGAAAAGGCAAAAAAGCTGTCAAATGTCATAGGCAGCGACACATGCAGAAAAATCCTTGACTTCCTGGCGAACAGGGAAGCGACTGAGACAGAGCTCGCAAAGCAGCTAGGGATTCCTATTTCAACCGTAGACTACAACCTAAAGCTGCTCGTAAATGCGGGACTTGTAAAGGCAGCTGAGTTCCATTATTCTGAGAAGGGAAAAGAGGTAAACCATTACAGCATTGCAAACAAGTACATAATTATAGCTCCCAAAACGACAGAGAGCCTTGCAAACAAGCTTAAGAGGATACTTCCTGTCGTGGCGGTGGTTGCCATTACAGGATATGCAATACAGTTTTTCAGGGGCTCAGGCACTGTTGAAGCAGCAAAAAATGCTCTTGCAGAATCAGCGCCTATGCTTGGGGCTACTCCTGAAAGAGCGGCTGACTTAGTCCAGACAACCGGAGCAGCAGTTCCTGAAATGGCAGCAGATTTTGCTCAAACCACGGCAGCTGTCCAGCCGTCGTGGCAGGTTGCATGGCTTTTCATACTTGGCGGGTTGTTTGCATTGTCCGTTTACGCGGTTTACAGCTACCTGCTTTCAAAGAGGAAATAGCTTCAAACAACGTTGAAGCTTACTTCGCATTATAAATAAAAGGCTTGCTTACCAGGGAAAAGGTGATGAAAAATGAATAGGAAATTTGAATTCGCAATGGTTACAATGGCTATGCTGGCGATAGCGGTTACTTTCGCTTGGGTCACGGCTGTTATCTTATTCCCAAGCCAGATGTATCAGCCTGGCACTGCTGGCGGCGGAGAGCTCAAGAGCTTCACGTCTTACGAAGACATGAAGGCATTCTTTGAGAAGGCAAATGACGCCCAGCAGTACAACAGTAGGATGATGTATGACGGCTTTTCAAAAGGGATGGTTTTAACAGCAGCAGGAGCTCCAACAATGGCAGCAGCAGAAAGCGCAGACTCATCTGCAGGCGCTTCTGATTACTCAACTACAAACATCCAGGTTGAGGGCGTTGACGAGGCTGATTTCATAAAGAATGACGGAAAATACATCTATATCATACCGCAGGGCAATTACGGCTCTGGCAGAAAGGTGCTTATTGTAGATGCTTATCCTGCAGAAGACGCAGAAATTATCTCAACAATAGAGCTTGACGGAACTCCTTCACAGCTGTATGTCAACGGGGACAGGCTTGTGGTTTTCGGGCAAAGAAGCCGCGAATACTACCCAATGCCAATGTATGCAGAGGGAATGAAAATTGCCGGCGTTGCTGCCGAGAGCATATCCTACAGGCCTTACTGGTATCAGCCAGATTCATTCATAGAGGTTTATGACATAAGCGACAGGTCAAAGCCTGAGATGGCAAGAAACCTCAGCTTCACAGGCAACTACTATGACTCAAGGATGATTGGCGATTATGTCTATGGAATAATCAACACGCAGGCTTACTACCAACGCGATTATGACATTATACCGGTGCCAATGGTGACTGAAAACGGCAGGACTGAAAACATTTCAGTAAAATCAATCTATTATTTTGACATGCCGGACTACAACTACAACTATCTAAACATAGTGGCAGTAAATGTTAACGACGACAATGAAGCTTACAACATGAAGACATTCCTTGCAGGCTACTCCAATGAGATGTTTGTCTCGCAGGACAACATATACCTGACAAACACAAGATGGAGAGACTGGAATTGGTACATGCAGAATGAGTCAGAAATGCAGAATGACATTGAAAGGACTATGATAAACAAGATAGCAATTGACGACGGGGATATTGAATACATTGGAAAGGGCTCAGTGCCTGGCACTGTGCTTAACCAGTTCTCAATGGATGAAAGCGACGGCTACTTCAGGATTGCCACAACTGCAAGCAGGAGAGTGCCTGGAGAAATGTGGCAGACAGTAAACACAAACAACGTCTATGTGCTTGACAGCAGCCTGAATGTTGTTGGAAAGCTTGAAGACCTTGCGCCAGGGGAAAGTATTTACTCTGTCAGATTCATGGGAAAAAGGGCATATATGGTTACATTCAAGAAAATTGACCCGCTCTTTGTGATAGACCTCTCTGAGCCAACTTCGCCAGAAGTGCTTGGAAAGCTCAAGATACCGGGCTACTCAGACTACCTGCACCCATATGATGAAAACCACATCATAGGCTTGGGAAAGGAGGCAGCTGCAGCTTCAGAAGATGAAACAAGCGGCAGGCAGCTGGACTTTGCATGGTACCAGGGAATCAAGATAGCTCTCTTTGATGTCTCAGACCCTGAAAACCCGAAAGAGGTATCAAAATACAATATTGGAGACCGCGGCACGGATTCTGAAGCGCTTCATGAGCACAGGGCATTCCTCTTTGACCGCGAGAAAAATCTCCTTGTGATACCAATACAGCTTGCTGAAATTAATGAGAAGCAGTATGCTGGCGAGATTCCGGCAAATGCATACGGCGAGACAGTCTGGACAGGCGCATATGTCCTCAGCCTTGACACAGAGAACGGCTTTGTGCTCAAGGGCAGGGTAAGCCACGTTGACAATGAAGATGCATTCAAGAAGGCAGGCGACTACTACTATGACTGGTATGGCAGCAACGTATTGCGCAGCTTGTTCATGGACGACGTGCTTTACACAGTGAGCAACAGCAAGATAAAGATGAACGACCTTGCTGACATGAGCGAGATTGACTCAATAACAATCAGCGAGCCTTATGTGGAGCCGTATCCTATACTGTACTAGGCAAAAGCTTTTTAAGGATTAACAGCAAAGGCACACCCATGAAATATGCGGTGTGCATTTTGATTTTTCTATCACTATTGCCAATGGCAAACGCCTTTGCCGAGAGATGTGAAATCCAACAAGGGCTATACTGCAAGGATTTCCTAATCTACCAGGAGAGAATTGATTTTTACCTCCAAAATGGTCTGGGAAAGGAGATTATAGTATATGGCGTTGAGGCATATCCTTATTATTCAAATGATGAAATGCCCTGCAAAACAGGCCAGATTGAAGTACCGATAAAGAACGGTGCCACCACGAAAATTACGTTGTCCAAAAGCAATGACTCGGGCCCTTGCAGCTTATATACTGGAGAATCTTTGAGAAAGTATGATCTCAATATATCTTACTCGTATTCAAACGCTTCAGAAATAAAGGTTTCCAGAGGTCAGTATCTTGGCCACAACGAAGTCTACCGCCAATGGGAAAATAAAATTGGCCAGGCACTAAACGCTATCATTTGGGCCTTATTGACCACACCAATCTTCTTTATCCTTGTTGTTATGGCAGCACGCAAGAATAAAAAAATCTCCTATTTTGCAGCTGTTGCAGCCATCAGTCTGACAATGCTTATGGTATGCTGCGCAGTGTACGTTGACGGGGAAGGGCTTTTAAATTATCATGACGCATCTTATTATTCCCAAACCGCTCAGGGCATGCTTGTAATCCTTGTTGCAACCACATGTCCATTGTGGATTGATACACCGAGATTGACCAATGAAAAGAAAAAGTGGTTTAACTTGTGGAGAATACTTGGCTTGATCTTAACCTGTGCAGTTGTATTTTTCATCCTTACCAGTTTTCTTGGACCCTGCTGTTTTTAAGGCCGTATCGCAAGAAATTTAAACCTGTTGAGCTTTGGCATGGTGATGAAAGCAGTTGCCGTTTTAGTAGTAGTGGCTGCATTACTTCTGGCAGGCTGCAAAAGTGCTTCGCCTGAGCAGATTCCCGAAGGGATGCAGTGCGCTTCTGACTCAGACTGCGCAGTTGGCGGCTGCTCTGGCGAGCTGTGCGGTGCAAAAGGGGAAGTTGAAGAAGTAATGACTGCCTGCGTTTACCAGCAGTCTTATCAGTGCTTGAAGCTTACAAGCTGCGGCTGCGTAAATGGGCTGTGCCAGTGGGACAGGAACAGCAAATACAACAAATGCGTTGAGGAGAACAGCTGATGGCGCCTTGCGAAATGTGCGGAAAGCAAGATGAATTGGTCCGCGCTTCAATTGAAAACGTCATAATGAGCGTCTGCAGCAGCTGCAGCAAATACGGCAAGGTTCTTGGAAGGGAAAGGAAGTTTTTGCCAGAGAAAAAGCCAAAGCCACAGCCAAAAGAGATTCTTGAAGAGGTAATTCCAGAATATGCTGCTGTGATAAAAAGTGCCCGCGAGAAGCTTGGCTTGACGCAGCTTGACCTGGGCAAAAAAATAGCTGAGCACGAGAGCCTGCTCCAGCACATTGAGTCAGGCAAGATAAAGCCGACCCTTGACGTTGCAGGAAAGCTTGAGAAATTCTTCAGGATAAAGCTTGTGGAAGTAAAGGAAGACGTAATTGTGCCTTCAAAGCCAGGCAAAGGGGAGATTACATTGGGAGATATGGTCAAGATAAGGAAACGATAAGATAATTGTTGCTGAGGTTCTTCAGAATTCTATTTTTGCTTATGCTCGCAAAAAGCTTTTGCTTCTCTGCCTCGCATTCTGCGCCATAATATTCGCACGGAAAGAAGTTAGAAGTGTAAACAGCCGCAGATGCTGATTCTGAATAATTGCCGTAAACCCTTAGTGCTTCTGCTGGATTATCATACATTGGGATGAATTTTTGGTCTGAGAACGCAGTAGGAATGGGAGTTGTTGTAAGGATTTGCACTTCATCTCTGCCAGAGAAATAGCTGTAAAACTCATAAAGCTCTGGATTTGGCTGCTGAAGCTGACTGTAATAGGCTAATGATGTCTTCATTACAGCAACAGCTGAAAGCGAGGCTGTTACTCCTACAATGACAAGGATTACCATTGCAACGGCAGGGGATTTTCTGCTTGAAAGCAGGCAGTGGATGCCGTAAGCCGAAAGGATTGCTACGAAAGGAAGGAATGCAAGCCCAAACCTCAGCTGCTTGTTGATTATCAGTGCAAAATAGCAGAAAAGCGTGAAAGGCGCCAGCGCCAAAACAGCCCTGGAGGCAAAATCCTTCCTGACTATGAAAAACAAGCCGGCTATTGAAAACGCAAGAAGGGGATTTTGCATTAGGAACATGGCAGGATAGTAGAAAATGTTGCCTGCAATGCCGCTGACTGCGTGCACAGGGTTATACTGATGAGATGAAGCACTCAGCAAGGGACCAAATGCAGCATTAAGAATCTCATTTTCGCGGTAAAGCGCAGCATTCAGCAGAAAATAAGGCAGCACTGCCGCAATAAACGGCAGAATCAGCTGTAAAAAGTGCTTAAGCCGCAATTTTTTAGTTGCAACCTGCTGAAATAAGAGCGATAATGCCAGCGCAACAACGACCAAAGCCAGCGGGAACTTGAAAAGGAAGGCAACCCCTGCAAAAGCGCCTGCAAAAGCATACTTTTTCTTAATGAAAAACAGCACAGCAGCAATTGCAAAAACCGTGGAAGGGACCTCAGTCATTATCTCGGGGCTGTGGAAAAGGAAAAGCGGCGTAACTGCAAGGATAACCGCAGAAATAACTGCTACGAACTTGTTGAAAAGCGCCTCTGCAACAAAATAAGAGAGAATAATGGCTGAAGCTGAGAAGATTAATGAAAGTATTTGTGAGGAAACTATCACAGGCAAACCAATTTTCCAAAAAATCCCGATTAGCAAAGGAAGCCCTAAAGGCCTTATGGGCTCCCAAATGCCAGAACTGCCGAGGGACCAGATTGACTTGCCAATGCCAATGTAGACTGCCTCATCCCAGAAAATACTGTGGCGAAGCACAAAAGGCAGGGCTGAGAATATGAAAAGCGCCACCACAATCAGGAGGATTATTCTACTTTTTTCCATGGAAGAATCTGAAAAGAATGACGGCGAAGATTATAATTGTTGCTATAGAGATGGTAATTGCTGCCAAAAGGAACGGCACCGGCTCAAGATGCCCAAACTGCCTCAAGAGGTAAAGAAGCCCAAAATAATACGGCAGCGAGCCGAGAATTATGCCGAATACCGCAAACCACGTGCCCTTAGTCTTCTCCTCTTTAATCTGCCTCAATGCCCTTATTCCGAGATAAATTGAAAGCGCACAGATTAAAAAATTGAATAAGGGCATCCAGAAGAACAGGCTTGATATGAAAGAAGCTACAGCATTGGCATTATAGCTTTTTTTGGTTTCCATTTCAGCTGTTTGCCTTGCCCTGCTTGCTGAGAAGGAACCAGGGCATCGGCTTGCCTGCCAAGACTTTCACTATGCCCTTATTGACGTAGTAAGTTGTGACCAGACCGTAAGTCACTGCGCCTAAGACCAAAGCCCTTGCGCTTCTTTTGCTGCCAGCCCACTTGATGCTGTAGACTCCAGTTATCAGAAGCCCTGATGTCCATATTATGTTGATGACTG
The DNA here is from genome assembly GCA_043807015.1 of Candidatus Woesearchaeota archaeon. Taxonomy (GTDB): domain Archaea; phylum Nanobdellota; class Nanobdellia; order Woesearchaeales; family UBA10216; genus JAZDGJ01. Next base: position 13,222 of record JAZDGJ010000015.1, read on the forward strand.
TCTCAAAGAAAAACCTGCCGAACTGTATGGGCTCAGGAGTATGGGTGATAATCTTCAGTATTCCAAAAGCGAACACTGCGAATATTGTGAGCGTGAAAAGGTATCCTGAGAACACATAAAGCACAAGCAGCTTGTCCTCAACGCTCAAAGGATTTTTCCTGAAGAAAAGGGCTTTGAAATGCTCCTTTACTGCAGAGATAACCCCGTACGCCCAGCGCATCTGCTGCCTGTAAAGGTCCTTTGGCTTGAAAGGAACCTCGCTCTCGCACTCAAGCTGGGGCAAATACTGTATCCGGTAGCCATTCTTCAAAATGCGGAGCGAATACTCAATATCCTCTGTCAGGCTTCCATTCTGCCAGCCGCCAAGCTTTACAAGAACATCTTTTCTCACCGCTTCTGCAGAGCCGCAAAGTATTGAAAGGCGCCTCCTCTTGTTGAAAAACGGTAACGCGACGCGGTGGACTATTGCGACTATTGTGCCGCCGACAATTGAAACATAATTCTGGTCAGAATTGCTGAATTTCCACCTTGCCTGGACTGCAGCGATATTTCCGTCATTGACCATTGGAGCAATAATCCTCCTTAGGAAATCTTTTGGAGGAAGGAAATCAGAGTCAAAGACAACTATGTACTCGCCGTTGGAGTATTGGAGCATATTATTCAGGTTGCCGGGCTTATAACCCTCATTCTTCTCCCGCTTCAGAACCTTTATGCCATCATGGGAAGAAGCAAATTCTGCAAGCGCTTTAGACACATCAGCCTGGTCGCTGTCATCTCCGATAAGGATTTCATACCTGCCTTTTGGATAATCAAACTCAAGGCACTTTTCAGCGCACTTTAAAGCAATAACCTCGTTCCTTGTTGGAATCTGCACTGTGACAAATGGGACATTGTCCCCGGCGAGAGGCAATTCCTTGAATGGCTCTTTTTTCCTGAACCTGACGTAAATCATCGTGAGAAGGTAAATAAGGGACAGCAATGTGAGGATAACCAAAGAAATGTCAAAAAGGTTGCTGAAAACCGCATTCATGAAATTAAGGAACGGCCTGCCGAATGCACCGTAGAGCTGGAAGAACTGGTCCCCTCTTAAGGTAACCTCCTCTGCAACCAAGGATAAACTCTCAAGTATCATTTTGCTTCCTCTTTTATGAAAAAGGTCCTTTTTATGTTTTTATAACTCATGAGGCTTATAAATATTACCAAATTAAGCCATATAGTATAGGGAAAGTAAAAGAACAGGGCTATGAAGTTCCTAAGCCTCCAGTCCTTAAAAAGCCCCATGCTTGCCAGCAGTATTGAAGTGCTGATGAGCCCTGAGAGCACTCCAAAGAAGCTATACCATGAAATGCCCCACTCAGGAATTTTGTAAAGCACATAAAATGGGCCTGACATTGTAAACCACCTGAAGAGGTAGCCTGCAACAGAGGAGAAGCTCTGCGAATTAAACGGCAGCCAGTAATTCACCTGGTAAGCAATTATCGGCAGGGAAATTATAGAATACAGGGACCACCAAAACTGGTTGACATAAAGGAAGAGAATTGAAGGGGATTGTGAAATGCGCCTGTTCTTGACCAATGCTTGGAGAACGCCTATCCACCACCTGCTCCTCTGCCTGTAAAAGGACTTGAATGACGCAGGCACAATTGTGTAGCAGGCTGCCTCCTTAACATTGTAAGTCTTGTAGCCTGCCCTTCCCAATTCAAGCGATATGTCCATATCCTCTGCCAGGGTGTCTTTCTTGAAATAACCTATTTTTTCAAGCAGGGACTTGCGGTAGCACGCCAGGGCTCCCATAAACCAGATTCCATTGCCAAAGACTTTTGAAAAAGAATGCCTTATCAGGTTATTCTGCTCATATTCAAGGTTCTGGAACATGCCAAGCAGTGTTGAGCTGTTCTTTACAAGGCTGGCGCCTGTTGTAGCGCCTATGCTGCTGTCAGCCAGCGGTCTTACAAGGGCAGCAATACATCCCCTTTTCAAAGTGCTGTCTGCGTCAAGGGTAATTACAAACTCGTGGGCTGCAGTTCTCGCGCCAAAGCTCATAGCCTCAGATTTTCCTTTATGGACCTGGGCAAGGAGCTTTACAGGATAGGACCTCACAATTTCCCGGGTATGGTCTGTGGAGCCGTCATCCACAACAATAATCTCAAGCTTGTCGAGAGGATAGCCGTCAGCGGTTATGCTCTTTATGCACGCCTCTATATTTCGGGCTTCATTGTAAGTGGGGATTACAATGCTGACGTTTGGCTCAAAATCAGGAAATTTTCTTTGCTTGAAAAATGAGAGAACCATTACAACAAAGACAAACAGCAGGAACAGGAAAAGTACGAAAAACATTGCCATTCCTGCCACCATAACAGCACCCATTTACCTGCCTCCAACATATTCCCATGTTTCTATGCCAAAGCGCTCATCAAGCTTCAAAAATGTAACATTGCTCCTGAAAAGAAAGAGCATGCCCTCTTCGGGCTTTGCCCAGACTTTGCCGCTTTTCATTGAGGGGTCAATCCAGATGTATTTTACGCCAGAGGAATAAAGAGTTTCATTTGTATATTGAAGGCTTCTGGAAGCAAAAAGCCTTGAGATGTTGGCATCATTCTCCCCAGGCTTTGCAAGGGCTTCCACGCCTGCAAAATACTGTATCCAAAAAGTGTTTGAAGGGTCTGAGAGCACTATGCCCTTTGGCTGCTGCCTGAGCCAGTCCAGCCCTGAAACGAGCTGGGGAGTAGGCTCCATTGAGGAAATTCTCTCAAGGTATGAAACTGTTGAAAATAAAAGGCTGCATGCAACCAGGACAATTGTAAAGCGCTTTATCAGCCCTGATTCCCACTTGAAATTAGCAAGCCATCTTATTGCAACTGCAGAAAAAAACGCGACAAGGAAAACCGAGTAGAGGATGATGCGGCTGCCGAAAATGCCAAATGCGCCGAGAATGAATATAGCTGAAAAATACATAGGCTTTGAAGTAAGGCGGTGGGGCCAAAGGATAATTATTCCTGTGACTGTAAGCATCAGGTGAAACAATCCTATGCCATAAAGACCGCCGAGGTCAGCGACAATGCTGCTTAGAAATGAACTGAAATCTATGGAAGGCGAAGCAATCCCATAGACCCAAAATGCAATCCCAACAAGGAAAAGGAAACTGATGAAAATGAGCTGCTTATTCCGCCCTTTAATCCAGGAAGAAACTATGAGGACTATTGAGAGAAGGAAGGGAAAGCTGCCAAAAAGCAGCAGTGAGAATGCCGCTAGCAGCGAGAGCATAATTAAAACCGGGCTCTTGAAAAGCGACAGGTAAAAGCCAAAAAGGACAAGGAGCAGCGCCATTGAATCTGGCACAGGCGCAGAGAAAACATACATTGTGGCGGGAATTGTGGAAAAGACCAAAAGCGCCAATACGGATATGGAAAAGTCAGGCTCCAGCTTCCTTACAATAAGATAAAAAAGCAGGGCAGAAAGGGCTCCAAAGATTATTGGCAGGAGCTGTGCAGCAACTTCCAGCACGATATGCTGCCCGAGTGCTGAAACTGCAAGGTGAAAAGGCGTAACACCGTATGAAGAAGCTATGTTCTGCGAGATCAAAAGATTGCTGTAGCTTTCCTCGCCAAACAAAAGGCCCTCCTGAAATTTGAGCCTTAGCAGAAGGGGAACTGCAAACAAAATTGCAGAGATTGTAAGTGCAGCTATTGCAACCAGGTTTTTTTTCAACTCACATCACACATTGACTTGTAAACTCTCGGGAATGGGTAATAGACCTGCCTGAAGCAGTCCTTGTCTGTTTCAAGGTATGCAGGCTTCACAGCGCCCTTTTCCCAAACAGGAATTATATAGGCAACGTAGTAGCTGCTCAGCAGCCTTACGCCTTCAGTTTCCTGGCTTCCAGAATATATTGCATTTAGGTCTATGAAGCGCTGGCCTGCATCCTTTGCAAAAATGAAGTTTGAATCAAGCACATTCTGCCTTTGGGCAACCGCTGCGATAAGGTGCCCGTACTCAAGAGGCGCAAGGACAACAGAGCCGTTCTCTGTGTTATTGACAATCCATTCCATTGCAGCCATGAGCTCTTTTGAAGGAATATCCTGTGCCTGGCTGGCTGCTGTGAAAGAAGGGATAATCAGCGACGATGCCAATGCTAACATTAAAACAGCCAATATTGGCACCTTGAACCCTGCTGCCTTGGTCTTGTCAAGGTAGGCTGAGAAAAGCGCATAGAACTGGCTGAAAAGGACTGCGAGAATTGCGCCAAGGAAGAACAAGCCGACTTTGGCTTCCACAAACTGGAGCCAGAGCAAGAGGAAAATCACTATGGCAAAGCTCATCAACAGGTAAATCTGCTTAACCTTCTGCCTGAGCATGTAGCGGTAAATAACAAACACGCCTGCAAGGAAAGGAAGTATTCCTATTGAATAAATTGCTTTAATGGGGCTAAGGCTGGTGAATCTCTGGCTGATGATTTCCGGAGGCAGATTCTGCCAGACTGCTGACAAGCCATATTTCAAAAGAGGCATCCTGAAAATAATGAAGACAAGCCATGCCACAAATATTGCGCTGAAAATTATAAGCTCTGTCTCAAGCCGGGAATGCTCAATATTCTCTGCCTTTGCAAGCGCAAGATAGAGAAGAAGCCCAAGCACAAGTATAATTGCCGAGGCATCTGTAAAAGCAAGCAGAATCACCCCGGCAACAAAAAGCAGGATGAAATGCCTCTCCTTAAGCCTAAGGAAAAAATAAAGAAGGAAAAGGAAAAGCGGAATAACCAGGGTGTAGACTGAAATGGAATTCAGGGTCTCTGAAAAATAGAAGGGCGTGAAGCCTGCAATAAATGCAGAGCACAATGAGGCAGCTCTGTTGCCTGTCAGCTGTAAAGCCAGCAGGTATGCGCCAATCACTGCGAGAGATGCAAAAAAAGCAGGCACTGCCTTAAGGGCAAAAGGCACGAGATATGACAAACCCGCAAGAATATACTGGAATGTCGGCAGGAAAAAATGCTCTGAATAGCTAAGATGATTAAAAGAGGGCAGCCCTGTCTGCATGATGTTTGTTACCTGCCTCTCTGAAAAGTAGCCGTCATAGGTGAAATAGGGGCTCTGCAGACTAAAGTAAAGCCTTGTCCCAAATACTGCAAAAAATATCAGAGCCAAAATGACATATTGTCTCATGCCAGTTATTTCCTCCAGAGCTATTTAATCTTTTTCTGCATGACAGGCGCTCTGTCTACGCACTCAAGTGCCACATCAACACGCCCCTGCTGGCGGCTTGAGTGGCACGGACTTGTTACGTGCAGCCAGACTGCCGCCTTTTTTCAACACTAACGCCTGAAGCCTTTCCTCGCCGCTCCAGACATCAATTTCTGATATGGAAAACTTGTCCGCATGCTTCCTTACAAGCGCCGGAGTCCTTGTCAGGAAAACGCATGTTCCCTTGTCAGAAAGGATGTACTCCAGCTGGTAAAAAAGCTCCTTAAGCAGCTTTTCAACAGGCTCCTGGGCAAGAGCTTTTGAGGGCGAAGGCAGCTGCGAAACTACTACACCGATGTCACCCTTGCCGAACTTTGTGTCAAGCCAGCTGACATCCATCCTGCTGAAATCTATGAGCTTGTTGACGCCTGCAACTTTTGCATTCTTCTCAGCAGACTTAAGGTTCTGCATTGAGGAATCAATTGCGTGTATTGCCTTGACTTTTTCATGCATTTTCAAATCTGCCTTTTCAAGAACTTTTTTGCAATCAGCGAAGGGCTTGAGCCGGTTGAATGCAAAAGCATCCTTCCTGTAATAGTTAACAGACTTGTTGGAGGCAAAAAGGGCAGCCTCTATAAGGTTCGTTCCAGAACGCGCAAACGGATCCAGCAGGACCTGCTTTCCAGTATAGCCTGCAATTTTTACGAGGGAAAAAGCAATTGTTGCCTTGACGTCAGTAGGATGCGGCATAATCCTGTATTCGCGCTTGTCAAGCTCTATGCCTGACATGTCAATGCCAAAATAGCCCCTGTTTTCAAAGATGTAAATGAAAAACTCTGTTCCTGGATTCTTTAGCTCAACAGGCTTTTTTGCCGCACCATTTATCAGCTCTCCCGCTTCCTGTGCCAAGTCCTGGCTTGAGAAATCATGCAGACCATGCCTTTCGCAGTTCACCTTGAATGAGCTTTCTATCCACTCAGCGAGGGGTGCTGAGCCAATTACTGCCTTCAGGTTTTTTGATGCTGATGAAAAATCTTTATCTGCCTCAAACTTTCCGAAAAGCAGCAATACCCGCCTCAATGACCTTGCCATGTAGCAAATGTAACAAAGCTGCTCAAGCTTTTTTAGAGGGAAAACCACAACTGTCGGCTCAATTTCTGCAGTGGCGCCAATAAGCTCATTTATCTCGGCAGCAGAAACGCTTTCCAGCCCTTTGTGAACTATGGCGAGCCCTTCCATCAGGCATCTTGCCCTGAATCGTGAGAACCATTTGCTATCACAGACGAAGCAACAACCTTGTCATCTGCCTCAAGCCTCATAATCCTTGCGCCTTGTGTGTTCCTGCCAATAACAGATATTCCGCTTGCAGGGACCTTTATCATTATGCCGCGCCTGCTGATGAAAACCAGCGCGTCAGATTCAGATACTGACATTACTGCAACCACTTTTCCGTTTCTATCATTTGCCTGGATATTTATGACGCCATAGCCGCCGCGGTTTATCAGCCTGTAATCCTCAATCGGGCTCCTCTTCCCATAGCCATTTTCTGTCACAGTCAGCAGGCTCTTGGCTTCGTCGGCAATAACCAGGCCTATGACTTCATCTTCCCTCAGCCTTATGCCAAAAACACCTCTTGCCGACCTTCCTGTTGACCTGATGTCACTTTCATTAAACCTTACAGCCATGCCCTCTTTTGTGGCAAGGATAATCTGGTTGCTGCCATCAGTAAGCACAACATTAATCAGCTTGTCATTCTCATCAAGCGTTATTGCTATAATGCCGCCCTTCCTTGGATTTGAATAAGCCATAAGCCCTGTCTTCTTGACTATGCCTTTCCTTGTTGCCATGACAAGGTTAAGCCCTTCCTTGAATTCCTTGACTGGAACAAAGGCTGTTATACTGCCTTGAATCTCAAGCAGGTTTACAATGGCTTTGCCCATGGACTGCCTTGATGCTTCAGGAATCTGGAAAACCTTCAGCCAGTGGACTATTCCGTGGTCTGTAAAGAAAAGAATGTATGAATGAGTGTTTGCGATGAAGACGTGCTCAATGAAATCGCCCTCCCTTGTTGAGGCAGCAATCATTCCCTTTCCGCCGCGCTTCTGCTCACGATATGCATCAAGGGGCATCCTCTTGATGTAGCCTGAATGGGACATTGTGATGACAACATCCTCTGCCTTAACAAGGTCCTCGTCAGTGTATTCCTGCTCCAATGCAATTATTTCAGTCTTCCTCGGCTTGCCGAACTTCTCCTTAAGCTCAGCCAATTCTTCCTTTATTATTTCAAGCACGAGCTTTTCTGACTCAAGTATCTGCTTAAGCTCCTCGATGCGCTGAAGCAGCTGGCTATGCTCATCTTTGACCTTCTGCTGCTCCATCGATGAAAGGCGCTGGAGCCTCATATCCAGGATTGCGAGGGACTGCTTTTCTGTCAAGGAAAAGCTGTTCATCAGCGACGCCTTTGCCATTTCTGTGTCCCTGGCGGATTTAATCCTGCTGATGACTGCGTCAATATTGTTCAGCGCAACGATTATGCCCTCGAGTATGTGTGCTTTCTCAGAGGCTTTTTCAAACTCAAATTTTGTCCTTCTTACCACAACCTCTTTCCTGTGGGCGATGAAATTGGCAATAATCTGCCTCAACGGAAGAATCTTTGGCTGGTTGTCAACAAGGGCAATCATGTTAATGCCGAAAGTTGACTCAAGCCTTGAGTGTGCGAACAGCTGGTTTAAAATAACCTGGGGATTTGCGTCTTTTTTCAGCTCTATAACTATCCGCATTCCGTCGCGGTCAGACTCATCCCTTAGGTCAGAAATCCCGCCTGTGATTTTATCCCTTATCAGGTCTGCGATTTCCTCAACGAGCATTGCCTTGTTGACCTGGAAGGGAATTTCCTTGACAACAATTCTTGTCCTGCCTTTTTCTTCCTCAATTTCTGTCTTTGCCCTCACTCTTAGAATGCCCTTTCCTGTCTCATAGGCATGCCTTATGCCTGCTGTGCCGCAGATTATTCCTGCAGTCGGGAAATCCGGGCCTTTAATTGCAGACATCAGCTCAAAATTAGTGATTTCAGGATTGCATATCTGCATTATGATGGCGTCAGAAACCTCGCTGAGATTATGGGGAGGTATGTTTGTTGCCATGCCCACTGCGATTCCAGAAGAGCCATTTACAAGAAGGTTTGGGAACTTGCACGGGAGCACTGTAGGCTCCTTAAGCGAGCCATCAAAATTCGGGACAAAATTTACAGTGTCTTCATCAATATCCTCAAGGATTTCTTCAGCAATTCTTGACATTCTACTTTCTGTATACCTCATAGCCGCAGCATTATCGCCGTCGACAGAATTATGCACGAAGATTCCGGCAGCCAAAGCAAAATTATGTGTCTCCTCAATTGTGAGATCGTAAACATCTTGCACGTCGTTTAAGAAAATAACATTCTTTACCTTGTGGTTCAACTTAATAACTTTTATCCCCAATTCTGAATATAGCGCCTCTAAATTGTTATTAAAGAATTTATCCAAAGCAATACTAAATTTAATAATGCCCGCTCCTTTTCTGGAATTGTAAGAAACTCTGACAGTCTCATAATTTTCTTCCTTAATGTCACCATATGCCTCAATAGTTTTCCTGCATACAGCCAGAAACCTGTAATAATTTGCTTTTTTGCCATTTTCAGAAAGGGCATTAATGACATTACTACCATAGGTTTCGGCTTCCCATCTTTTTTTAGTCAGACGTGAAATATGTTCTTTATGCCCGGGTTTTGACCAAATCTTAGCAGATAATACTTTCATGCGTTCTGATTGTTCTTTACGATAGTCTGAATTTTTCCATTTTTCCTTGAGCGCCCGGGATTTCATCAGCCTGTATTCGGGCTCATTCCAAAGTCTCTTTAAAGTCTCAGTTGCTCTTTCGCTAAACTCTTCTATCCTCTCAGGATGTTTTTTTAAGTATTCTTTATTCACCCTGCTTAAGAATTCACTCATTCTCTTTCTGTAATCCGAATCCGCCCAATTCTGCCTGTTTCGCTCAGATGCCCTTTCAGAATAAGCCTCCCTATTTAAATGGTTAGACCAAAACTTGCTCCTTCCATCAGCTATTTTTTTCCTGTAAGTCTCATCAGTATGAAGTTTTGAAGCATGCTCTGCATGAAATTTCCAATGGTCGCCCCATTTGATTCGTCTAATGTTGTCCGGATTATTATTCAGCTTATTAAAATCCAAATGGTGCCTTATTCTTCCGGAATTTTTTTGATATATGCCCTTCTTCAGGTTCCAAACATCGGCCAGATTATGAACAAAAGCCCAAGTGTCAGTTCCTGGCTGATAGAGCATCTGATACTCCCTTAATGCAGGTTTAGAGCTGTCGTTCTCAGCCGATAACTTTAAGTAGAGCGGCATTAGAGAATCACCGGCTTTGAGGTGCTGAGCTTCTTTATATGTCCCGTCCCTTAACATAAACCCGTGATTTAAGGTGCATTTAATTTGTTCACCATTGTCTAAAACAACTTTCAGGATATTTTGGTTTTTCTTTGTAAGCCGCGGGTTCCCTATTTCAGCGATTTCAACATTTCCTTTTTTGTCAATAGTGTAGGTGTAATTTTTCTTGCCCTCTCCATATTCTTTAATCAGTGCGCCAAAATCCAGATTTCTTCCATCGGCCAAAGCAACTTTTGTATCTTTTGTAAAACAGCCGAAATTGCCCTGCCCATCAACCAATGGGTACATCAAAGAGAAATCCTGAGCCATCCTCACAAGCGAATCATAAACAGCAGTGTCTCCATGGGGGTGGTATTTGCCCAGGCAGTCTCCAACAATCCTGGCGCATTTCCTGAAGGGCTTGTTGTGCTGCAAGCCGAGCTCAAGCATTGAATACAGTATTCTCCTGTGGACTGGCTTCAAGCCATCCCTGACATCAGGCAATGCCCTGCCAACCAAAACAGACATGGCATAATCTAGGTAGGAAGCCTTCATCTCATCTTCAATTTCCCTTGGAAGAACGCGGTCCATCACAAAAAAAGAACCCGCCCATATTTAAATAGTTTTGGATTTAAGTTTGCCGTTTCAAGCCCTAAAAAGGCAGAATTTTGGCAGTTCAGGCAGTTTATAAAGCCGCAACTGCTTCTCTTTGCAGCCGCCCTGTCATTTGTCTCAAGAGTGCAGGAAGAGCACCTTATTGATTAAACCGCTTTTTCTCTGCCGCGATTGCCAAGGCGGAAAATTTTATAAGCATTTGAAGGTTTCCAGGCTGCATGGGACTGGAAGAGATATTAAAGAGTGCTCCTAACGCCCGCGCGACTTTATTGGGACTAGTTGTAGATTTTGGCACAGCTACATTCACATTCGGGGATGATACGGACCCTTACAAGCTCTACATCTGCGAATTACTGACGAAAAACAATCTACTAACTGTTATTGATAAAAAAGAGCATGAGGCAACATACAGGTTGCCGAAATCAACTTACGAAAAAATAAAAAGTCTTAAGCCAGATCCTCCAGTCGACAATAAGCCGAAGAAACCCGCTGGGCAAGCCAAAAAAAATCTCCCAACGCATGGAACACCAACTTATGTTCCGAAGCCTAGAGAAATTAACCGTGTTCCACTGCAAAAGCCATTCCTCTTGCCAGATTCGTCTTCGCCAAGCACAGCTTACGGAGCACCCCTGCCAGAGAAGCCTAAAAAAATCTTATCTGCTGTTCCTGGATTGGAAGACATGTTAGGGGAGCTGGCCTATACTTTTGAACTGCAGACAAGCAGAGTAACGTCACCAGGCATTGAACCCCAGTATGACTTTAGAGTTCGGGCTATGCTATTGAATTCAGCAAACTATCATTACATAATGGCATTAAAAAACTGGAATGACTTAAATGGCGTTCTGGGGAGCAAACATTTGCCGGATACGTTAAACAATACTTTGTTGCTAATACAAAAACCAGAACGCGGTTCTACTCCCTTAAGCGCAAGCTACATTGCTGAGCAACTGGCTGCCAAAATTTGGCCGGAGTTTGAGTGGCATGTTGTGAGAAAAGACCAAGAACGCTTATTGGAGGGCATAGGGCAATTCGCAAACCCTGTAGGTGCTAAAGCCTTTGTATATTTTGAATGCGCAGGAAGAATCGAAGCGCAACCCGGGCTTACTCATTCTCAGGCTAAAGTTTCTTCACAATAGCCTTCCTTACATCAAAAGCCTTCCCGCAGTAAACACAGCGCTTCCTCTTGCCGAAGATTTCAGGAGTCCTTGACTCATACTTCATCTGGTTATTGCACTTGGGGCACTGAAGGAGGAACATGCTGCCCACTTAGAAATCAAGGCATTAAAAACGTTGCTATTTTCCATTGCCTTTAAGACACTTTTCATGGTAGCATGATACGGTTGCAAGCTGAGGACGGTTCGTTACATAATGAGGTCTAAGTTTTCGATACAGCAGGGTGATTTTATCTCTTAGATCTTCCATTTCGATCTTAAGCTGTGGAGCAAGAATCTTGTTGCAGACAGTACCTTTCTCCAAAGCGCACCGATATATTTCCTGCAGAATTGCTTGTTCATAAGGTTTCAGCTCGGCAAAAGTTCTCTTCAACTCAGTTTTTCTCCCAGCGACTAGCTTGTCAAGGGACAAAACTCCTTCAGAAACCCAACATACAACGAGGGAAGAAATATCTACACACAGCAGCCCGGTACGGGCATGAGTAGCTTCACCCATATGCCCTGTAACAGTACCTCTACTAAGACCTAAACGTTCCGAAGCGTAGATACTGAAATCCGGTCTGGAGTAGTTAAGCGTCGCAATGAGCTTAACAACCTGAAGTCGTCTTTCAGTCACTCGATACCTAACAGCTTCCGCATACATGCAGCCAAGGTAACCTGCATCTGAATAAAAAGATTTGCCTAGCTTTCAGAAGGATTCTGGCTGTTTTGGCTTGGCAATTACGCCATCTCCATACCATGCAACATAAGCACAGGCGACGGTAGACAACTGACAACAGTTCGTTACACAAAGAGGCCTGAGTTTCAAATACGTGGCACTGATTTTGTTTTTTAGATTTTGTGTCGAGATATGAAGCTGTGGAGCAAGAATCTTACTGCAGACAGCACCTGTCTCTAAAGCGCGTTGGTACATTTCCTGCAAAAATCTTTTCTCATAAGGTCGCAGCTCGGCAAAAGCGCCCTTCAATTCATCTTCTTTCTCAGCAACTAGCTCGTCAAGAGACAAAGCTTCTCCAGAAACCAAACATATAATGAGGGAAGGAGTATCCGTCACACGCAGCCCCTTACGGGCGCGAAGAAGATGGCCTCCAACAGTATGTATAGAAAGACCAAAATATTCCGAAGCGTATTCGTGAAAAGCTCGTCTGGAGTAATTAAGCGATGCAATGGACTTTATAATCTCAAACTGCTTTTCAGTCAATACCTTGCTCTGAACAGCTACTGCATCCATGCAGCCGAGATAATCTGCATTTGAATAAAAAGATTTGCCTGTCAAGAAGAGCTGTTCTCTCCAGTATTTGAGGGCTCTCTTAGCTGCTCTGGCTCTTTTTTCTCTTCTGCAGCTTCTGCTGGCGTTTCAACAGCCGGCTGGTCAAATTTTTCAACAGCGGTCTGCGCTTCCTTGAACTTTCCGAACTTTTTCTCAATGTCTTCCTTGTTTTGCAGGTCAAAATAGTTGAAAAACTTGTCGGTGAGCTTGATCAGCTGAGTCCTGCCGTGCTTTGCCCTTGAGATAAAGCCTGTCTCTTCCAATTCTTTCAAATGTTCATATGCTTTATTCGTGCGGACCCTTATGACATCTGACTGCAATACTGGCGCTTTCCAGGCAACAACAGCCAAAGTCTCCATCACAGTCCTTGTCAGCTCTGTCTCTGCCACTATTTTCTGAACAAGCGGCAGATATTTCTCCCTCACAGTTATTTTCCAGCTGTCTCCCTCGTCAATAATCATAAGCGAGGAATTGGTCTGCTCATAGGCTGCCTTAAGCTTCTGCAGCTCAGCAACTACTGCCTCAGGCGTTGAGCGGCAGAGCCTTGAAATTTCTGCGATGCTCATTCTCTTGCCGGATGAGAAAAGCAGGGCTTCAATCTTCTTGGCAAGGTCCTCAGCCGCGCTCGTAGATGTTTCCATTTGACTTTATCAGTCCCTCTTTTTCAAACTCCTTCAGGAATGGCAGTAGCTGCTGGCGGGGAATGCCCACTTTTTTTGCAAGCTCGTCCAGGGAACTTTTGCCGCTTTCCAGAAGCGCCAGCACAAAATTCCTGAAAAGTCCCCTTAAATTCTTGTCAAGAATGATATTTGAGGCGTTGACATTTTTGAAGCGCATGTCAACCTCGTGCAGCTTTGCAAGCAGGTCATTGACAAAATCACTGATGTCAGTGCACTTGACCTTCATGTTTTCAGGCTGGACAATCTCAACAGAAGATGGCATGTAGTCAAAGCACAATGTAGTAAAGACAGCCATGTTCTTCACAAGGATCTCAAGCTCAACAAACGAGCAGAAGAACATGCCCTGCTCTTTCGGCTTGTGGACTTTGCCGTCAAGCACCTGGACATTTTTCTCCTCATTGAGCTTCTTAAGTATAAGCTTGAGGGATTCTTCAACGTGCGCCTTTGGCTTGCCCACAACTTCTATTATCATGTTGCACTTGAACCAGCCCTGTGCAAGCTTCTCATCAGCGTCAACCATGGGCATTTGAATTGTTGAGCATTATAAAAAGATTTCTATGCGTTCGTGACCGACCTTCGGGCTGGCTGCGGTCTTTCAGACTTCCCCCATTCCCGCCACAATAGATAAGGCGGGATGGGGGAACCCCAAGCAACGCTTGGGGCGCAGCCAGCCGAAAAGTTTGTTGAGAAACTTTTTATAGGTTCAAGAACTACACATTCCGCAATGAAACCTGTGATAAAGGCAAATTACGACGGCAGAAAGGAATGGCGGATGGACCCAAAAGGGTTCTTCACCATAAAGCCCTTTCCTGAGGACGGGCTGATAAGAGTAAGGTATTACAATGCCAGGCATGAGCTTGTATGCACGCTTGAGGGCAAGACAGCAGAGGAAATTTACAACACGATAATGAAGCAGGAAATGGTTTCTCTGCTGAGCCACGCCGCTTACCTGGGAAGCGAACTCCAGAAGGCGGAAATTGCACTCAGAAAGAAAATCGAATATGTGCAGGATGAGCCCCTGAAGCTTTAGCAATTCTAGGGGGATATTATTCCGGAAAACGCCAGGCTAAACAGCTTGTATGTGGCATAGAACACAACCAGGCAAACTGCTATGAAAATTGGAATATACTTTATGCCAGACTTAATGTCGCCTTTGCGGATGATTGAGACTATTATGGCAGAGATCAGGGATGTCAGGAAAAGGTTTGTGAATGCAAAGATAAGAAAGTCGCGCTGGCTTACGCCCACATTTCCAAGCTTGAGCGCAAAGATTGGCATCGAAGTTGAAGTTGATTCCGGCATCTGGATGTTGCTTGTGATTGAAGACACCACCATAAGAAGCTGGCTTGACAGCGCGAAAAGAAGCGGCGCCATGACCAGTGCTGCTGCGGTTATGAATATCGCATAAGCGCTGATGCCGGCAGCCATTTCCTGCTTAAGCAGCTTGGTGTCCTGGATGTTCTGGGAGACTTTGCTCAGCAGCTCGGCCAATTCGCCGCCTGCGTTGATTCCCTCAATAAGCAGGTTTATCGTGTTTTTGATAACAGGCGACTCATACTTGTTTGAGAAGTTCTTCAATGCAGTTTCAAGCTCTTCGCCGCTCATAGTCTCCTTGGCGACAATTTCAATCTCATTTGCCAGGACGCCAAACCTTGGCCTTACAGCATACCATAGTGCCTTGTCTATGGGCATTCCTGCCCTGATGTTTGTTGAAACCAAAAGCAGGTAATCTGAAAAAACTTCCTCTATGCCAACCTTGCGCTTGTATGACAGCATGTCAAGAACGAGATAAAGCGAAAGCCAGAGAAGGAACAGGACAATAAGGAAAATTGCAAGCCAGGCTGACAAAAGAAGCAGTATAATCCTTAGCAGCCCAATTCCGAACAGGTCAGCATATTTTACAGCAAACGCCACACCTATAAAGACATTAATAATGAGCGCAAGTATGATAATCCACTTTGAAAACATCTCAGGCTTGGATTCTACCCCTGCCCGCAGAAGGGATTTCTTGAGTATAAGCCTTCTTTCAGTCTTTCTTCTCTCCTCCTCCTTTCGCCTTTGGATAATATCTTTCCTGCTAAGATGCCTTGGCTGAAGAAGCTGCTGCTTCAGCTTAAGAAAGCCAGGGGTTTCGGCTTTCTCCTTCGAACTCCCTTCTACAGCCTTCTTTTTGCCGAATAGCCCGAACATTTATACACCAACCGCCGGCCTTTGCCCCCATATCACTGACAAGAAAAACAGCTGCATGAAAGCAACGACAACTGCCACAATCATCAGCACAACAAGGTTTATCTGGACTGAAAAGAAGCTGGAAAAAACAATCATCATTATGATGCCTATCGAGGGAAAAATGATCGCAACAGCCATGTAAAACATAACAAGGGGGTTTAGTTTTCGCCCATACTCCTTCACCTGGATTAGCTGCTCTGCAGCAATCTGCTCGATTGTCATGTTGAGCGCCTGTGCCAGGTCTGAGCCTGTCTTAAGGGAGTTGTAAATCTGCCATAGTATCTTCCTGAAGTCTTTTGACAGGGTTATCTCTATGCTCTCATTAAGCGCATCCTCCATTGGGGTGCCCATGTCAATCTTGTTGATGATTTCCTGGAAAAACCTGCCAACAACAGGATAGGACTTTGACACGCTTATCATTGAATTGTAAACGGGTATTCCTGACTGCAGCTCCATTACGAGAAATTTTCCCGCGTAAACGATTTCCTGGTCAAACTTGCGCTGCCGTTTCTTAATAATGGCATCAGGCCTTCTTACGAGAGTTATGAACAGGAAGAAGAAAAGCATCGGGAACAGAAAAACCAGAAACCACTGGGCAACCTTTAGCCTCATGAAAATTATTGCCAGAAAGACCATCACGAAAGTAGTCAGATAGAACGCAATCAGCAGCGAGTTTCTTACAAAATCCTCTGGCTTTTCCCTCAGCCCTGCCTGCATAAGCCTGTCTCCAAGTCCGGGAAAAAACCTTGCAATTCTCTTGAATGGGGCAATAGTCATAGTTCACCAGCAGATAATTCTAATTAAAGGCTCTTACCGCTTTTTACTATTTTCATGAAATCATTATGGTTTATGTAGTATTCGGCAATGGCTTTGCCTACGTCATCCACATTGTTGATTTGCCTCTTTATCAGCCAATTCAGCACAGCCATTTTTTCTTTCAGGTCTGTTGCGATTTCTTTCCTTGACATGCCTGTATAGAGCTCCAGGGAATCCATGAAAGACTTTGAATCGTGCACCTTGACAAGCTTGTCATTCTTCAGGTCCGCCTGGATAAGGACATTTGCCGATGCATCAGGAAGGATTTCAGCAATCTGGAAAAGCTTCCTTACGCCTGTGCGCCTGTTCCTGTACTGAACCACTATGAGAGACACTGCAGGCAGCATTGTTTTTGGAACATCTATTGGCGGGCTGGTTATCCTTATGACAGTCTCAGCAACATTGTTTGCGTGGATTGTTGCATATACAGAGTGCCCTGTGTGGATTGCCTCAAACAGCACTTCAGCTTCCTTCTTCCTTCTGATCTCTCCAACCAGAATCCTGTCAGGCCTCATTCTCAGGGAGTTCACAAGGAGGTCAAGCATTGTGATTTCGCCCTTTCCCTCAACATTTGGCAGCCTTGTAATCAAAGGTATCCAGTGAAGGAAGCTCGGCAGCTGAAGCTCGTGAGTATCCTCAATTGAAATTATTCTCTGGTTTGGAGGGAAAAAGTTTGATACGACATTGAGCATTGAGGTTTTTCCAGAAGCTGTGCCTCCTGCTATCAGGATGGACATCTCATACTGGACTGCAAGCCAAATCAGTGCCGCCGCATTTGCATCTATGCTTCCCTTGGAAAGGAAATCTGTAATCGTCCAGGGCTTTGCCGCAAACTGCCTCAGGGTTATGGTGTTTCCTGTGAGGCTTACAGGCGCCAATGTCGCATTAACTCTCTCGCCAGAGCCCATGTTTGCATCCATTAACGGCGTCAGTATGGTTATCTGCCTGCCAACCTTCCTGCCAATTGTTGTTGCATAATGCTTTATCTGGTCCTCGCTCTCAGGCATAATATTAGTTTTAAGCCAACCGTGCTTCCTGTGGTAAACCCAGATATTGTCCTTTGAGCCGTTAACAGCTATCTCCTCAAGGTTATCATCTCCCATAAGAATTTCAATGTCTCCAAGCCCTATGCTTTTCTGCACAAGGTACGCCTCCAGGAGCTCCACGGTGTTTGTGTCTGCATTTGGGAAATACTTGCCAACCAGAATTTCAATGGCTTCCTTGAAGCTGTCCTCAATCGTGTTGGACTTGTTTGTGTCCATTAGCTCAACAATTCCGAGATTGACCTGCTGGATAAGCTCCTGGCGGATTTTTTCCAGAACGATCGCCGTGTTTGCGCTGATCTGCGGGATGTTTACTTCATATGTTGGGACATAATCGCCTCTTTTTTGGTAGATTTTGATGAAAACTGCAACCTTCTCAGTCTTGAACTCATAGGAGTCAATTGGCCGGATATCCTTTGGCGATGCAGAAGGCTTCACCTGAGCAAGCTTGTCCACAGGAACAAACTCCTTTGGCTTTTCAGCGACAACCTGTTTTTCAGGAGCAGCCTTTTTTTCAGCAGCTTTTTGCTTTTTTTCAGGACCCTTTGCTTTTGCATGAGGCAAAGGAAGATTAAAGCCCTTGCCTTGCTTTACGGCGCTCCTAAGCTGGATGAGCTCTTTGGTAAGCGGAGATGCTGCAAGAAGAGAACTCTCTTTTTCTGGCTTCGGCGGAACAGCACCCGATTTCTTGAGCACAGGCAGTTTCATCACAGCACCTCTTTTTTAACAATTACAGCTTCTTAAACACTGATGAAAGGGTATTCACTTCTTTCTTGAAATTCTCTTTTCTGGCATCAAGCGCATTGAATTTTTCCTCGAAATCGCGGACATAGTCAGCAACTTTTTTCGATTTTGTGCTAAGCTTGACAACCATTGCCTCGTTTGACAACTCACGGAACTCCTTTTTCATGCCTTCCAAATCTGAATTGAGCTTGTTAATGAGCTTTTCAGCATAATCTTTCTTTTCAAACACGCGCTGGAATCCCTCCTTGACCTTTTTTACATCTTCAGATGAAAGGCTCAGTTTCAGGTTACGGTTTGCGCCTGTGACCTTTGTAAGGAACTTCTGCCTTATCTCGGAAATGCTCTGCTCATAGGCGCGGCTCTCGTTCAGAAGGGGCTCAATGCAGCTCTTCTGCCTTTCCAGGTCTGCCTGCAGCTTTTTGGACAGTTCAGTAAAGTCGCTGATTTTCCCCATTACCCCGGCTATTTTTCCCTTGTCTCCCTCAACTTTTTTCTGAAGCGCGCTTGCCTGCTCAAGCAGCCTGCGCTCGAGTAACGCTTCCGACTCCATAATTTTCCTGGCAGTCTTCTCCTCGTTTGACAGACTCCTTTCAGTCTTTTCTATGAAGCTGAGATAGCGGTTTATTGCATTTTTATGCATCTCAATCTGCCTGGCAGCATTGGCTTTTTTCTGCTCAAACTTTTTCTCTTCATCTGCAATGCAGTTATCAACTTCTTTCTTCATCTGCTCATACTGTTCAAGAGTCTGCAGCTCCTCCTTGACATGCCCAAGCTTCAGCTCCAGCTCCTTGGTCATGTCAGCAAACTGCAACTTCAGGCGCCTTATGCCATCGCTCTCCTGTTCGAGGTTCTGCAGCACGGAATCGACTCTTCGCAAAAAGCCTTCCCTCCTGCCCTCAAACTGCTTTGCAAGATCGTTTGTCTCCTGCTTGCTCATCTCCTTATACACGAGGAACGGCTTTGCGAGCTTGTAGTCTATCCCTATAACTTCCCTTTCCTCAAGAAAATCAGCCCATTCCTCAATCAGGACTTTTGGAACAGAAAGTTCCTTGGCAGCTTCATCAATGCTAATGCGCTTCTTCTGCATAATGAGCTGCACAAGCTTGTCTACGCCAGTTGTTATTAGTTCAGCCATAATGGTCCCAACTAAACTTTTGAATATAAATATTAGCTATAAAAAGCTTTCGTCCGCAGGGCGCTATTGAAAAGTCCGTATCTATGCTGGCCAGTTTCGGTCGCACCTAAGTGCGACTGCCCCTTTCCCGCCTTATCTTTTGTGGCGGGAAGAGGGGCACCCCTGTAACGCAGGGGCGAAACTGGCAAAGCTCGTGAACC
>JAZDGJ010000016.1:0-20209 GCA_043807015.1 Candidatus Woesearchaeota archaeon
GTCTGGCTCAAAGCTATTTTTGACGTCGAGATGTCCTTTAAATACTGCTTCACTATCCATACTCTTTTTTCGTAAGTTAATTTGTACATACAGTCTCACCCGAGGTGAGACTTATATGCGAATTAAAAACGTGATAGCACAGGCCCTGCTGCCATGGAAAAGGCATAACTACAATATCGCCTTTCACAAATTTTTCCATGCCTTATCATCCTCTTTCGAGAGCCAATCCTTTGCCAAGACTTCTTCGCTGGCATATGCAGCAAACATGGTGTCTTCCTCTAGGAGCAGTTTTACCTTTTTTCTGTATTTCTCAACTGATGTTTGGTCTAGTTTGTCAATAAACGCCCTTATTTCTGAGTTGAAGCCTTCAGCCACCTTTATTGCTTCAGCTACATCCTCTTTGGTGATGTTAAAGTCAACGTAATACTGCTTGTCAACCCTTTCGGATTTTGCATACGAGATTTCCTTGTTGTCCAGCCCTAGAACTTCTTTCATCAGAATGATTGAGGCAGCATGGTTTTCGCACTTTATACCGATTCTGAACAATAAAGCGGTTAGGCAGTGATACATTGAATAATAAGCAAAGGCAACGGCATCCTCAAGATTACCTATTTTCCAGACTGCTTTTGCGGATAGAAGCGATTTTGATGACTTTTGCAGGTATGCATCCTTAATTTCAACGCTTGGCTCCTCAATTTTAATTTTCTTTTGCCTGTAAAGCTTATGCAAGAAGCTTTCCATACTCTTCAACTCCCTTAATCACAACGTGATTTTTTTCGATCTCTTTTGCTAACGGCGTTTCTCGATCAAATTCACCAATCTTTATGCTCAGCAAAGAATCTACTGATTCGAGCTCTCTTTTCAAGCTCCTGTCCATCGTTCTTATGTATATGTCCATATCGCTCTCTTTTCCGGCGGACATCTTTGCATATGAGCCGAACAGAATGGCAAGCTTAATCCTGCTGTCTTTCTGAATGATTTCTGTTATCTGCCTTAAGCGCGGATATTTCCTTATCGCTTCCAGGAGCTTGCTGTGCTCTACAATATAGGAATACTGCCTAGCTTCCAGGGACCTCTTGATGAAAAAGACCTTGTTCTTTCCCTCCTGGCTGAAGTCAAGAATGTTCCCTGCCTGCAGTTCCTTCACTTTTCTGGCTATTGTGGTCTGGTTTGTGCCAAGCTCCTTGGCCAGAGCCCTTATATGGCTCCTTTTAAGCGCAAGCGCTTCCATGATTTTGTAACAAATTTGTGACATATGTAACAGAAATGTTACGATAATATTTAAGCCTTTCGTTTGCTCGTTTCCAAATGAAGCGATAAATGCCATGCTGGCAGGCAAAGCTTCCTTCTTTATAAGCCTCACACGCACATGTCCACTGGCTTCTCCGTCTCGTCATGAAAATTTTGCGGTTGTCCTGTGTAAACTTTCGAACAAAAGGAGTTTGCCTTCAGAAACCTTAAATATGTTCCTGACATGCTCAATAATATGGACAAAAAACTCAAGAAGAACATGGTTATCACCAAAAAGGAACACGACGAGTGGCACAGGAAGAACAAGGATTACGACAACAAGATGGACAAGGAGCACGAACTCTGCCACAAGAAGTGCGGCATAACGATGAAAGGATAATTCCTATTTCACTTCTTGCTCGCCATGTAATCTCTCATAAAGTGCTCAATCAGGACATTCGCTGAATATCCATTCCTGGTTGCAAAGCGCACGAACTCATCATAAACAGCTCTTTCAACGACGAATTCAGCCTTAATCTTTGAAATTCCCTTAATCGACGCTGCCATAAAACCACCTCGGGGCGAAGAAACTATTATTTGTTTATAAGGGTATTGGAAGCTCTGCATGTACAATTAAATAATCAGGTGATTGTTTGCGGCTCTGTTGAAAATCTATGCTTTTGCTGGCTCGGTGCTTTGCACTCACTCCATCCCGCCACAATAGATAAGGCGGGAATGGAGTGACCTTGGCAAAGCCAAGGCGCGCCAGCAACAGTTAAAAAGGACATTTTCAACAGTGCCTGATTGTTTGCAGAAAATTTATATAAGTTCAGCTTCTATTAAAACTAGAAGTTGGAGGGTAAAATGAATTTTGGTGATCCGCTGCTGAATGAAACAGATATTCAAAAGAAGGAAGATGAGGAAAAGAAGCAAGAAGGGCAAAAGAAGCAAGATGACCAAGAGAAGCAAGAAGAGCTTGAAGAGTTGGAAAGGGTTAAGAAGCGCTTGCCAACAAACAAACTGCTCAAATAATCAGATGATTATTTGCTATTATTCTTCACCAATCGTCCCGTTTTCCCGCATGCAGCCTTGAATGCTCACTTCTGGACATGCTCTCCAGGTTCTCCCTGCGGAAGTTGTGAGGATTGCCGTCGAACTGCAGACTGAAGTCCACACGGTGCAGATCTCGTGATCAGAAATTCCAGACAGTGTCTGGAAAATGGCAGACGCGTCTGCCAAATTGTAAAAAGTCAGACACTGTCCGACTTACTAGTTTGAAGAGGGAGCAGTATTGAAAAAGCTGCTATTTTTCCTCGTTTTTCCGCTTGGTTTCCAGTTTTTTCTTTGATGACTGCGCTATTTGTTTCTCGTCTTTCTTCACTCTTCGCTCAAGCTTTTGGATGTCCTCTTCTGGAGGCAGCTCTTCAGGTTTTATTCCCCTTTTTGTCAATAACCCCCTGACATCAGCATTGTTTCTCATATGCTCTTTCGTTATGCTTCCTTCTCCTTGCAAGTCTTCTTTTTTCACATTGAAGTTTGTGATTTCGGCTGCAAGGTTCTTTGCGGTAATTGTTATCGTTGGAAGAAAATCAGCAAGCGGCTTACTTTGAGGCACACCAAGCCTGTTCTTCATTTTTGCAGTTGTATGGCCGCCAAAAAGCACCTGATCACCTTTGCTCCGTATTCTCGCAAATCCATCGTCATCAACCCCGCGCTCATAAATCAGCTTAGAAAGCTCTGTTTCTGAAGCAACAAGCCTCTGCCTTGCATTCAGCCGCTCAATAAGCGCGATTCTTTGCTCTATTAACTCCTGTTTTCTTGTCTGCACTGCAAAATAGCTCTGCGCGAATGCAATCTCTTCTTTTCTTGGATCCCCATTCTGCGCAACCAAATAACAGGCGTATCTTGTAAGCATAAAATCTTCTATCTCTCTTTGAGCACCAGAGCCAAGCCCAACCATTTTCCTGACCTCGGGAAAATGGTCCTGCATCTCGTAACCTGAGTTTTTGCATGCTATTTTCGCCTTGTCAACAACATTAAGAAAGTTCTCCCATTTGTCATACCCTAAAAGCTGCTGCAAATCCCTTGCGAACCAAAATTCAATTCCATCAGCTTCACGGGCAAAATCCTCAAAAGACTTTTGCAGCTTTGTTATGATTGCTCTGTCCATGCAGCAGGGATTAGCTTCTTAGTTTATAAATCTCACGCGCAGCTGTCCAGTGGCTAGAGAAGCTCGTCATGAAAATATTGCGGATGTCCTGTGTAAACTTTCGCTTCAATGCAATGAATCGACTGATATTCAGCCTATTCCCAATCTCTCCTTCTATGCAGCCGTGAATGCTCACTCCTTGACATACGCTCAAGGTTCTCCCTTCGGAAGTTGTGAGGGTTGCCATCAACGTGATGGACGACTTCATCGCGCCCTGCACCAGCAACGTCCCTGTGAACCAATCTGCCGCTATCCCGCCATCTCGGATAATCCTTCTTGTCGTAGTAAAATTTGCCCATGGAGGCACCTCCGTGTTGACGTTGGGGAGAAGCTAACGGTATTTATATAGGTCACGCGGGGGTGGGTAGGGGAGAGGGAGGAGGGTGCTTTCGAATTTCCTGAAAGAAATTTGGTTATTCATAAAAAAACAGAAAAATGTCCGATAATTGCCAGATAATATACTAGAATCCTGAAAGTCTTCCGGAAATTCTTGGGAAAGAGATATTAATGTTTTTTACTAATCAGAATACATGGTTGAGAAATTGCCGAAGTTCGGACCTTATTTTGTTGATGTACGTCTAAATCAATTTAGAAAAGTCAACAAACGACACATTGAATTTATAGACTTTGATTCGGTAAAAGGTAGAAGAATATTAAGGAAATACATTAAATCCCTAGATCCGGAAAATCAAGAGTCAGGAAAATTTATACATCGTTTCTAGTTTTCAATTCTGTTTCTAAAATAATTTTCAGTCTCTTTATCAACAAAGTAAACGTAGCATCCTTTCATTCCTCTGGACATTAAAACGCGATAAATATTTTTCACATACTGATCAAATCCCTCTTTGCTTCTTTTAAGAATAGGATCTTTTGTACCTTGAATATTCGCAATCAGACAATCTTTCTGTTTATCATATTTTAAATCTGGACCAATTATTACGCCAATATAATCAAATTCAAAACCCTGTGCAGTATATATGCATCCGACTTGCTTTATTCCTTCGGGCTTATACGCCCACTCATACCACTTAACGTAACCTTCTGGGGGCTTAATTTTTTCATGAGTTTCCCATGGCATTTCAAAACTTCCAATTTTAACATCTTTGGCTAATTCTCCATTTGCGTCTATTTTTGTTGACCATCGCCAACAATATCCTGCAACCATTCTAGCAGACATTCCTTTTTCTGAATTTTTTTCTTTTATAATGCGATATAATTCATCCGGAGAGTCTATAATCTGGAAGTCAAAATTGTCTTCCTTTTTTAGAATTCTCTTTTCATTGGTGTGCCCTAAGACAGATTCTAACCAATCTAAATAATTGTCAGACCCGTTACATCTAAATTGAGAAGTTAACTCCACTTCCTCAACTTTTTTACCAAGCATTTCGGCAGTTTTTTTTATTAAATTGGTATTTCCTACTTCTTCCCCTCTAATATTCTGTTTATCGTCAATAAAAAAAATCGACGTCTTCGCACATCTGATTAATTGTTCAACTTGAGGCATATCAGTCCTGAATTCTTTTTTGGTAAATCGGTGATTTGATTTTTCACCTATTCTATGAGCTTCGTCAATAATTAAAATATCTAATTCGTTCTCATCGACATTTTGGGGGATATAGGGATTTAGATTTGTAAAAAGTATTTTTGCATTGACTTCTCCGACTTTTTGACCTCTCTCCATTCTATATTTTATTGCTTCAATTAAGGGTTTTGATCTTGATGAAAAAAATATTTTGTATTTTTTATCTATATGCCCTGCAAATTCAGCTAGAATATGCAAGGCAATTACAGTTTTTCCGGTTCCTGGTCCACCTTTTACGATAACTACGCTTCTTTCATTGCTTATATCCCCTCTTTTTATTTTGTCAACTATAACATTTCTTGCAAAAATTTGATCATCAAGCAAATTAAAATCGAATTCTTGCTTGATGACTCTTGATGCACAATCCAAAAGTTTTCGGGAAGGTCTTATGGGCGAGTTCATAAATTTATTAAAAATATCAAAACCATCTTGTTGGCTAAGCAGTTCTTTTAATCTTAGGGCTAGTTTTTCAATCTCCTCTTTTGTATAGATGGGAAACTTATTAGTCACTTCGCTATATCTAGGATCAAATAATCCTTTCCCTTCTGATTTATTATAATTCGGGCAATAAGCATAGCCGAACAGATCCATATCTTTTTCTTCAAATATTTCAACAAATCCCATCAGATAATTATGATAACCTTGAACTTGTTGTGAAGGATGAGCGACTTTTCTTTTGTCTCCGCCAGTATAAGTTTCAACAAAATTACCTTCACATTCCAAAGCTTCCACTTCTTTCCATTGTTTCATTTCAATGTGTATAATTGTTCCATTTCCTTGTTTATTTTTGCCAAATAATAGACAATCAATCCTTTGTTGGGTATAAGGAAGTCGATATTCAAAGGAAACATAAATATTCTCCAATCCTCCCAACTCAACTAAATTTTTAATTACTTTTCCCGTATCTATCCAAGAATTATATTCCTGATCTCCTGGTTTTCCGCCACAGAACCTAATAAAATTTTCTTGCAGGATATCTGCAAACTTATTGAGTAACACATCTTTGATAAACTGCTTTTGCGGGGCATTATAAATAATTGATCTAGTTATCATTATTCGAACTCATTATACTTTTTATTTGATCCCTTTGCTTTATCAACCGGGTAACGCTGCTCATTTTTTGCCATTTTCCTGCTAAGGGAATCAGAAAGGTCAATATCGTACTTTTGGGCAAGTCTCAAAAGGAAGTAAAATATATCTGCCATCTCTTCAGAAAGCTTCTCTTTTTTGTCAGGAGCGCCTAACATTTTCTTAATTTCGTCTTCTGATTTAAACCTAAAATGCTCAAGAAGCTCAGAAGACTCTGTAACTATTCCAATAGCAAGGTCTTTTGCGCCATGAAACTGATCCCAGTCCCTTGCTTCGCAGAATTTCCGGATTCTTTCTTTAAGCTCCTGAATATTGGTTTTTGAGTCCATACTTTATTTCCCTTAAACCGTAAATTATTCGCCGGCATATATAAATCTTCTTTCAAGAAATGGGATAAATCGCAAAATATTCAGCTTCTCCCCTTACAGTACCCGCATCCCTCCTTCGCCTTAGGGATGTCTGCTTTTTAAGAGTTTTATCGCCTCGTTAACCAGCCGTTCAGCAGCTTCCGCGTCCGTATTGCCACAATGAGCCTACAGCCGCAAACACTCTGAGCCAGAGAACTGGTCCAGAAGGCCTGATTCGCAGTAGCTTATCTTATCCTGGAAGAAAGATTTTATCACTGCGTGATCATAGCCGATGTTTCCCTCATATGTTTTATAGAGATAATAATTCGCCATCAAGTTCCAGAGGGAATTGAAAGTGCTGATCAGTTCAGCCCTGAGCAAATCGCCGGGCCTATTTTCGTATATTTTAGTTATCATCAAGGTAACAACATCCTTCATTACGCCAAATACTTCTGCATTCAAATCATCATTTTTCTCCAATTTAAATAGAAAAACCAGCTCATACAGGGATTTGGCTAATTGGTTTTGGATTTCCTTAAAGTTTGGAGAAAGCAGAAGGGTTTCGATATTTTTTCTCATCTGATACATCTGCTGGTCGTGTTTTGCATATTGGCAGTCAACTATTTCTTTGGTGGTTTTTGCCGAAAAAGCATTTACAATCTCCAAAATTTTCATATCAATTTTTTTAGTATCTGAACTAAAATCATACACGTGCCCTTCTTCCGCTAGTTTTTCCCTGGCTACTTTTACAAGTACCACTCTGCCGTATAAATACCAACCTCTAGGTATGCCCAGTTGAGGGAAAGTATCTGCTATCTCAACCAGCCCTTTCTGGAGTATTGTGTTATTCAACGGCTTGTCAGTCTTTTCTTTCCAAGCTGTTGAAAACTTTTTAGCCAATGCATAGACTATTTTTTTGGATGCATCAGAAACAGGAATGCCTGCAATTGTATCACTGTTCAATTGTTTATGTTCAGAAAAGATTACCTTTTGATCTTGCATAGCCACAATACCCAGGTCCATTAGTAATTGAACGTTTTGTTTAATGGTATCCCAATTAGATTTTAATTCTTTGGAGAGCTCATACATAGTCTTTGGAGCTTTAGCAACAGACTCCCTTATGGCTGTCAGAATTACCTTTCTTCCCTTTTTATTATCTGGCATTGTGATCATTTAATATTCTTTCAATTAAATAGGGTATATGCGCTTTTTGACACATAGTATGCAAAATTTCAACATTGCCAAAAGTTTGGCAGTAATGTAAGCATCCTTGGCGAAGCTACCATTATTCTATTTCGAAAGCAAGCAAAGTGCGGCTCATCTTGTGTTACTATGACCTTAGCCCCTGCTTTCATTGCCAAAACAAAATGAAGGGCATCTTCATATTCTGTTCTATTCAGCACTGCTTCCTCATCCGCTTTCTTTTTGTCTGCAGGTTCGCAGATCACGTGAATATGAAGACTCTTCCTATCGAGATTAGCAATATAATCATCATATCTGGACAGGTGGGCTGATAGCTGATGCACCAGGTGATCTGAAGTGGCCAGTTTATATTTGCCTTCCTCAACACTATTGAAGAAGGTCTGGGCATCCTCTGCTTGGCTGTATAGGAACTTGCGTCCGCTCCTTCTCTCAAACCAATCTAAGTAGATATTGGTGTCCGCGTATGCTGTATCCATTAAGCAGAATGGTGGAGTGAAGGTTATTTATATATCTATCGTTTTTTGACACAATCAAACCTTATTCTTACAAAACCCACATTCCGGCTTTGCCTCCGGCATTTCGCTTTTTAAGAGTCGTATCGCCTCGTCAAACAGTCGTCCGCCCTCGTCAGCGTTGGTCTTCACCTTCTTCAGCTCTGTTTTGAAGTGGATGTCGCCGTTGCTGTTCACTTTCTCCGGTGAGTAGAAGAGCAGGAATGCGTAGTCTTCTGTTGCGTTGCCGGCTTTTCGCAGGAGGAAGTTGTAGATGTTTAATTGGTTCTGGTAATAGGTGTGCGAATCTTCCTTGGTTGGCCAGCCGCGTGTCTTGAAGTCCAGCACTATGAGCTTGCCTTCCCGCTCGAGAACGTCGTCTACCATGCCCTTGAGCACGTTGCCTTCTACGTCAGCGTACTTGAGCCCTTGCTTGTAGTTGCGCCATTCATCCAGCTTCTTCCTGTCAGCGAAAAGAAAAGCGTCAATATCGTGCTCCATCAGCTCAGGAGGCAAGCCCCTTCCCCGAAATGAGTCAAAGTATGTTTTAAGAACCCTGTCCATGCCGGAAGGAAGTGAAGGAAAGATAGCAGCAGGTCTCATGACTCCCTTGTTGAACTGCAGCCAGAAGCACCTGGGGCAGTCTTTCATTAAGGCAAGCGTTGTTGCGGATAAAGTGTAGGGCATTTTAGTGTCTGTCCAGCTTTGGCTTTAAGGCTTTGTATTCTTTCATAAAAAACTCTATAGTGGGCTTCAAATCGTGCAGCTTTTCATATGCCTGCAGAGTATCATAGTATTCAGCCCTGTTCTTAAAATCTATGTTGATTGGCGGAAGGTTGTGCTTAATCAGGATATTATTTAATAAAACTCTACCGACTCTGCCGTTGCCGTCCTTGAAGGGATGGATGTTCTCAAACTGGTTATGGACAACTGCGGCAAGAGCCAGCGTAGGATATCTCACTTTGTTTTGTTCATACCAGCTTACTAGCGCCCGAAGAAGGTGCAGGACTCTAGCTTGGGGCGCGCCTTCGTGAATGACGTGTCCATCACTCATAACCACCACTTCCTCGCCTTTTTTCCTAAACTTTCCTGCAAATGGCTTTGAATTCCTGAAAACTATCTTGTGTAGACTCTTAATCAGCTCAAGCGATACATGCTCACTGGTTTTCCTGATGTAGGATATTGCCTCATTTACGCCAAATGCCTCTGCGATGTCCTCCTTTGACCTGTCAGGCCACTTGTTCTGCTCAAGCAAGTCCTGAACTTCGTGCATGCTCAGTTTGCTGCCTTCTATTGCATTTGTGTTGTATGCGAATATCCTTGAGAATGTGCTCCATTCTTTTTCAGAAAGGTGCTTAATCTTCAGTGGTATCTGCCTTTCAAGTTGCTTTATTATTTCCAATTCTTCTGCAGACAGCTCAATTTGCAGGGGATCTTTGATTATGTTATAACGGTGAATCTCTTCCAGAACCAATTTTTCGGCAATTTTCTTCCTTTCTTCCAATAATTCAGGCTTCAGGTCCTGGCCAAGGTATTTCCTGAACTTATGAACCTTGGGGCCTTCCCTGTAGGAATATGACAAAAAGTACTTGATTTTCTTCCCAATTTTTCGTATTTCGATATGCACAGCCATAGTTAGGTGACTACATATTTAAATGTTTTGTTGACAGGTGACTACATTTGAACATTTTGTAGTCACCTGACCAGAAATCAAGGATTGCTCGCCTTTAAAAGCCCCACGCCGGTGTCTGTCCAGTGGAAAAATCTCTCGTCACGAAAGAATTACGGATGTCCTGTGGGAACTTTCGAAAGCAGGTGCCCACGTTTTTAAATTTTATCATTTTGTGGTCACCTGAGAAAAAAATCATCAGCATATCTTCTCCAAGAACTCTTCCGGAGTAAGTATTTCAATTTTGTCATATTTCTTGAGCTCAAGCAAGTGCTTATCCTTGCTGACGATGAAGTCAGCGTTGCCTTCAACAGCTGCTTCTATGAATTTATTGTCGTCGGGGTCTTGCACAGCACGAATCAGATTAGTGGGCGTAACAATGATTGATTTGCCAGTTATTGCATTTCGCCACCTTTCAAGCCTTTCTTGGCTTATGATTATCCTGAATGTAGACAATGTTTCTGATAACTCATCAAGAATTGCAGGAGAAGTGACTAACTCGAACTTCCCGGAATACCAGGCCCAGAGCACTTCCCTCGGACTGCCAGCCCAATGTATCCCGGAAATGAAAATGTTGGTGTCAAGAACGGCCCTCATGTTTTGCTGCCCGTGCTTTTTTGATTGCATCTTCCACGTCTTTCTCTGCCAGGTGGTGCTTTTTGGCAAAGGCTTGCCCTTCTTTCAGCATCTCTTCAAACTCCTCCATTGTCGGAGCTCTAAGCTTCCTCAACAGCAGTGTGTCGCCCTGTCCCAGCACAATGAACTTATCCCCGCCACGCAAGCCCATGCTCTTCCTGAACTCCAAGGGTATTACCACCTGACCTCTTTCTCCCAATTTCGTAACTTCAAATCCTTCCATTCGGCATCACCGAATCATACTAATATGATTATCATATTTAAAGCTTTTCATTTTCATGAGCTGTAAAGTTAACGGGGTATGAGCAGAATGTTTAAATAGCTACAAATAAGTAATTGCTTTATGAGAATGTTTATCATTATAATTGGCTTAAGTCTGCTTCTCCTTGTAGGTTGCTCTCAACTAACAACAACATCACTGAAAGAATATAGACTTAATCCTGATAAATATGTTAATACTACTATAACCATAAATAACAAGATGATAGGGACTGGTTCTCCTGATGGTGATATGCAGAGAGAATTTTACGGATGGGACACTTTTTTCTCTCGTTTTGTTGATGACGAAGGTTATTTTGTAAATGTGATAAGCACTGTTAGGTCGTTTGAACAGGATAAAATTTACGAAGTTACAGGTAATTTTACGAAAACATCTTACGGGAACTACTACCTTATAGAGAAATAAAGAAATGGCTGGATTTTGGAAAGAAGTAAGGAGAGCATTTACCTTTTGGATTCCAATAGATAATCCTCCAGAATGGGTTATTAAAGCGCATAATAAGTGGGTGGGAAGATTACGAAGGCATCCTTATAATGTAAAAAAGCATTTCGTGGGAAATACCTACATCTACCGAGCACAACATTTGAAAATACAAGGTTGCCCAGTGAAGTGGTTTAGAAAGAAAAGAATAAAATAATTCTCTAAAAACTGCTCAAATTGTGACGGGATAGAATTACATATAAAAGAATACCCAAAAAGGAATTCTTATTAGTTTGTCAGTGACCATGATTTCAGGATAATCCGAAACAACAATCCCATAATCTGCCTTATAAAATTCTACAGCATCATTTGCCTGTTTATCATCTTTATTTAAGCCGACCTCGATTGGTATTATTCTTCCTGAAATTGGATTCTGTAATAAGAAATCTACATTAGTATCTTTTCGTGGGTCATATAAGAGCGAATATATTGTTCCCGTAGTATAACATAATTTGAACAGCGTTGAAGCAACTGCATTTTCCCATAAAAGAGACATTTCTTCTGGATTAAAAGTAGTTGTCCCATTCATATATTTCAACGCACTCAATAAAGTAGGTGACATAAGATAATATTTGAACCCTCTATTTAATCCCTTATCTGATGTAAGTGGAATTGGTTTAACAGTAAATACTAAATGAGTCTTCTGAAGAGAATCTATAATATTATTAACTTTCGCAGAAGAGATTCCTAAACTTTGAGAAAGCTTAGTCTGAGGTAATTCTCCTGACTTTTTTAAAGCAATCGCTCCCACAATTCTCATTATTTCAGGAATACTATCCGTTTCATAATTACAAATTTCTGGCATATCCTGAGAAACTATTCGGTTAATCATATCAATAATTCTTCTATAAGCTACTTCTTTGCTCGATATAATCCCGTATGGAAATCCACCTAAGGTCATATATTCTTGTAATTCGGCATCTATAGTTTTGCCAATCTTTTTATTATCCTCTTGAATTTTTTTAACACAAGCATTTAGTTCAGTAATTGTCGTTCTATCATTCTGGAGTATTAGTTTCTTTAACCTGTCTGCCGTTCCTTTTGTCGGATAAATCTTATGTTTCATCATTTGGTATTCCATAAAACTTAATGGAAAAAGAGGTTCTTTGATAGCTCTTCTTGCAGTATCTGTATCAATATTAAGCGCCAATGCAGATGAACCTGTTATTACGATAAATATGTTTTTGGTTGCATCAAATATGGACTTTGCAGCCAATGCCCATTTTTTATCAAATTGAGCTTCATCAATTAATACAAATAATTTCTTATTTAATGCTTCCAGTTTTTGATTATGAATTTGTTCACAGAAATTTTTTATTGCATCATAAACTATGCTTTCCGTTTTACTTTGTGTTGTTAATGAGGCTTGGTCTACGGATAGGTATAATATATTTTCTTGGGCAATTCGTTTTGCGGGCAATTCAGTGCCATAAAAATTTCCAGTTCGCAATCTATTATACATCTGGAACAGAATAGTAGATTTTCCGATTCCTCTTAAACCATAAAGTATGATAATTCTAGAATCTCCTCTTCCATCAAAGAATTGATTGGCAAAGGACATCATTCTTAAAATTACTGCTCTTTCTGCGGGAGCATTTTTGGTTTGTTCTTTTGCCAAAATGGGTGCCGCATTTATTCTCTCTTGCAAATACTCCTTCCATTCCATATCATTCAGCAAAGTGAATGAAGTATTTAAATCTTTCTATTCATTCTATTGAATGGCAAATTAACGAACAAATTCAGTCATTCATTGAAATGAATAAGTTTATATACTTGTTCATTCATCTTAATGAATAATGGCGATAATTCAAGGAAAACTGATGAATGAAAACCCGCTTGTTAAATGCATATTTTGTCAAGGCAAGCAAGTGGTTAAGAAGGGCTTCAGAACTACTGAAAATAGGGGGAGAATCCAGAGATACATCTGCCGAAGCTGCCAAAGGAGCTTCTGCAATGATGGAGGCTTCTGGAGAATGCGAAATAGCGAAGCCAAAATAACCGCAGGCATAGACTTATACTTCTCAAACCTGTCAAGCAGGAAAGTCAGGAATCACTTTAGAAGGCATTGGCAACATAACGCCAGCCATGTAAGTATATTGGACTGGTGCAGGCGCTATACGCTGAAAATCCAGAAGTATGTGAACACCCTAAACCCTGCGCTTGGCGAGAAGTTTTACGCAGATGAAACAATCATTGACCGCAAGGGCAAAGAGGATTGGTTTTGGTGCAACGTGGACTGGGAAACCCGCTTTATTAGCGGATTCCATTATAGCACAGACAGAGGGCTTGATGAAGCAATAGAATTTTTGGATAAAGCAACATCAAAGAAATTACCGAACTACATACAGACAGATGGCGCTCTGTTTTATCCGAGTGCTATGAAGAAACTCTTTTCAAACTGGCGATATAGAGGGAAAAAGGTAGAACACCGAATAAATAATGTTCAGGTAACGGGCAAACACAACGTCAGAATAGAAACGGTTTTCAGCAAAATCAAAGACAGAGTAAACGATTTCCGAGGGCTTAAAGCCCTATGGAGCGCACCAATCTTAATGGCGGGAATAGTGATTCAGCACAACTACATAGAAGCACACACCACAACAGGAAAAATACCTGCCGAACTTGCAGGGTTAAAGCTTGAAACAGGACAAAACAGATGGCTCGGATTAATTAAATTAACTACATTTTAATTGTAGCTCCTATTATTCATTTCGGAGTAGTTATAAAGGCATAAATATATATAAGAGAACACATTATATCAAAAGAGGTGAACATAGATGGCTAAGGCTATAATGCCGACACCCATTTTAAAGGGTGAGGATAAGAAACTTTTCATACAGTCTTTAAAGGTTAGCTATAGCGCTGATAAAGAAAAATTTCTGAATGAATGTAAAACGATTATTAGAAAAATTAAATTAGATGTTTAATTATGTCTGTTCCTATAGATTTAGACAAAATAAAAGTCGTTAATTTATCAAAGGTATATGACCTATCCAAATTTGATTGCGGTGTTTCTGACCTTAATGAGTTCATCCAAAAAGATGCATTTGAATATGAAGAACAAAGATTAGCACGTACTTTTTTGTTAATTTATGACAATAACGTATTAATTGGCTTTTTTAGCTTGGTTAATGATGCTATACGTTTAGATGATGATGAAAAGGAAGAAGATGGGTTGGATTGCCCAATGCATGAATTTCCAGCCACAAAAATAGCAAGATTTGCAGTTCAAAAAGAGTATCAAGGTAAAAAGGTAGGTTCTACAATGCTAATGATGGCAGTTGGTTACATTCTTGATTCCAAATATAGTGCTTCTCGTTTTGTTACTGTTGATTCATATCCAGATAAAGTCTCTTGGTATGAAAGATTCAAATTTGTTAGAAATTTAAATAAAAAATATACAAACAAAGATGACTACGTAAGTATGAGATATGACCTTATGAATCCACCAAAAGCTAATGCAACTTTGACTGGTTTATAGTAATGTTCACTTTAATCTCTTAATTCTGCAATTTTTTACTGAGTGGCGAGTTTAATTAAAGCGGTTTTTATCTTATCACTATTGTCATCCAAATGGGCAATATCTGCATCGTCGCCTTCAAACTCAAACTCTATCAGATTACCATCCACGTTCACTTTTGATTTAAGTCTCATCTTACTTTTCCTCCTTAATAGTTTTATTCAATGGATAATTTACTTCTTTAAAATACCTTCGTAAATAAGGAAAGTCATCATACCCCGCTAACCTAACAGCCCACATTTTCAGCTGTAAACTAACTGTTAACAGTTGACTTAGGAGAAATATCTTGGTTGTTTATAAGCCCCACGCCGGTGTTTGTCCAGTGCAAAAATCCCTCGTCACGAAATATTTCCGGAAGTCCAGTGTAAAATTTCGGCAAAGATTTAAATATTTCAACTGCAGAGCTGCTGTTATGAACAAGACAATTGCGCTGATTATTATACTGGTGATTTCGATAGGCGGAATGGCTTTCTCTGGATACCTCTCGTATGGCGAGCTTATTCAGAAGACGTGCTCTTTGGGCGGCTGCTCCTCCATGTTTGGAGTGCCGGTCTGCGTCTACGGCTTTGTGATGTATCTGACAATCTTTTTAGTCAGCTTTCTAGGTTTGAGAGACAAGCAGAAAGTGTAAAAGAACTGCAATTTGGTTGAATTGTCGATAGATAGAAGACCCGACAATTTAGATTAAATCGTCAGGATATTGAAGACCTGACGATTTAAATGCTCCTGAAGAAATAAAAGAGCACCAGTGCCAAGAGTATTGTTATTACACCCAGGAAAAGGGCTTTCTCTATGCTTGGTTTGTTAGCTTGTGTTTTAGCTGCCATACAGCTCCTTTTGGGTTCATAATATTTAAATCTTCGTATTCCTCTGGAAGTGGTGCTTGATGCTCTGAACCAGTTTCGGTCGCACCTAAGTGCGACTGCCTCCTTTTCCCGCCTTATCTTTGTGGCGGGAAAAGGGGCACCCGTCAAAGACATACTGTCTTTGAGCGCACTCAGAGCGCCACGTCGCTCTGATGTTTGCCACGCAAAGGCGAAACTGGTTCAAGTTGGAAGCTTCAATAGAGCCTGCCCCGCCAATAGATTATTAAACCACGGCTGATTGGTACCTTATATGGTATTCAAGCCTAGGTACAAGCAGCTGTGCGCAATCTGCAGGAAACAGCATGCCCTAATCATGTCAAGAAACCAGTTTCCAATCTGCACTTCTTGCTCAATGAAGCAGATTAACCAGCCAATTCATGATGAAAAGTTCAGGAAGCTTTTTGACATTGACCAGAAGCTTTACGAGGAATCTTCTTTCTTAAGGAGCATAAAATCAAATTATGTGAGATTCAAAAGCCTGTCTGAAAAGCAAATTGTGGCTTTCAAAAAAGTGGCAGCTGAGCTGGCAAAGCCTGAAAAGGCAGCAAGAAAGCGCAAAAAGCCCCTCAATAGTTGAACCTTCTTTCGTATTCTTTGTGGGGAAGCCACTCGAGGATTATGGTCAGCAGCTGAATCTCGTTTTCTGGCGTTACGGTATACAAGAGCCTCCAGCCTCTAGGCAGGTCATACTTCCAGAGGTTTTTTATGCGGTATTTTCTTACATATTCGTAAGGGAAAAGCCTCTTCTGTATCTGCAAGCCCGAGAAGGCATTCTGGTTCAAGTCTTTAATTGCCTTGATTATTGACTTCTTCAAAGGGTCTTCGTCAGACAGCGAATTAAAATCCCTCTTAAGCTCTTCAGAGATGAACTCAACCTGTCAAAAACCACCAGTCAGAGACAGGTGACATGTTGCGTTGAATAATGCAGCAAGGTGGTTTTTGAGCACACTCAGAATTCCACCCACTAATCGCCATTCACAAAATGGTGGAATTCTGATGTTTGAAGGTTTAATCATACTTTAATCTCCTTCCTGTTCTTCATCTTTTTAGCTAGCCAAGGGTTCCAAAGGTAGGCAATAGTTCCCCTTCGGTCAAAGCCAATCTTGTTTATGCTCTCCAAATAGTCAAGGGCCACAAGATAGGTCTGCCACATCACTTTCCTTGGAAGGCTTTTCCATAACTGAGTTTTGTTGCATTCGCCGCTTCTTTGCTCTATCGCTTTCTCAATCATAAGCACAGTCTCCAGAGTAGGAGAACGGGCATAATTCACTGTTTGGGTTTTCATTAATAGTGCCATATATCAATTGATATATAAATATTTTGTTAAAGAACAGCAGTTTTCAGGCTTAATATGCCTTTCTAAGAAAAAACATCAGAATTTCCGCCACTATTAGAAATTCAATAGTGGGCGAAATTCTGACTGTGCTCAAAAACCACCTAGCATCTCAATCTTAAGCAACATACAAGAATTCTTTAGCTGGTGGTTTTTGACAGCTCAGAATTTCCGGAGAAGAAGAAAAGTTTCCGTTACTGCCGGCTTCCAGAGTTGCTGTGCCTTTGAATATGGTAGTGCTTCCTGTGCACGCCGTATCTTGGCTGCTCGCTTCTGCCGTATCTTGAGCCTTTTGAATCTCTGCTATACCTTGAGCTTGAAGAATTGGACCTTTCTCCGCGCTTCTGCCAGAAAGGCCTGTCTCCCTGCCTGTCCTGGACAAGAGACTCAACTTTCTGGAATACGGGCAATTGAAGCTGCTCTATTGCAAGCGAGCTGTCTGACAAAATGCTCCTCATGTTGTCATGGTCCTGCTCTGAAAGAAGCGAGATGACTTTGCCTTCTTTTCCAGCGCGGGCAGTCCTTCCAATCCTGTGGATATACTCTTTCGCGGTCTTTGGCAGGTCATAGTTGATTATTATGGTTACGTTCTTGATGTCAAGCCCTCTTGCTGCAACGTCGCTTGCAACAAGGATATCTATCTTGTTGCTGTGGAACATGTCAATCGCTTTTTTCCTTTGGCTTTGCGACAAGCCGCCATGAAGCGCCTCTCCATGCAGACCCTGCTTATGCAAATTCCTTGCAATGACATCAACTCTGCGCCGAGTTGCGCAGAATATTATGATTAGCCCGCCAAGGTTTTCCTTCAGGATATGAACCAATAATGAGAACTTGTCAAATGACTTTACAGAGTAGAAATACTGGCGCATTTTCTCCTTCTCAACATAGGACTGGACCTGCACTCTGGCGGGATTTCTCATGTGTTGCCTTACAATGTCATGCACCTGGTCTGAGATTGTGGCTGAAAACAATAAAGTCTGCCTTTCCTTTGGAGTCTGGGAGATAATCTGCTTCACATCATCTATGAAGCCCATCTCAAACATCTTGTCTGCTTCATCAAGGACTAAGATTTTGACTGTGTTGAGCTTTATAGTGGCTCTCCTTAAGTGGTCCAGCAGCCTGCCAGGCGTTGCAACTACTATGTCAGAATGCCTTAAGCTCTCAATCTGCGGGTTAATTGATACGCCGCCGTAAACTGTTGTTACATGCATCTTCTTGTGCTTTGAGAACTTCACCATTTCTTTGGCAACCTGCTCGCAAAGCTCTCTGGTTGGAACAACTATAAGGACCTGGAGACCCTTCTGGTGGGATATTTTCTCAAGTATTGGAAAGCCAAATGCCGCAGTCTTGCCAGAGCCTGTTTGCGACTGCCCTATTACATCTCTTCCTTCAAGTATTAGCGGGATAGTCTTTTTCTGTATGTCAGTCAGCTCAGAGAAGCCAAGCTCCTCAAATGCCTTCATTAATTCAGGCTGCAATTTCAATCCTGTTACCATATTTCAGAAAAAGTGGCAGTTTCTTTATATGTCTTTGTCTTTTTCCAGCCTGGAAAAGCAAAATTTATTTCAAAACGGGAAGCCGAAAGTGAGATATGCTATAACCATGTGCGCTATCAGGGAAGCCAGGAGCAGATACCAGAAATAGCAGTGGTATTTGAAGAAAGACTGGTAAAAGGATGACTGCACAATCTTCTTTGGCAGCCTTGTTGGGGTGCACCTGCATGTAAGGTAAATCAGCAGGAAGAAGATAAGATTGAGAAAGCCGAAAATAAAAACAAGCTTTACGCCCAGAGCTGGATCAATTGCCAACTACTGTCACCGTGCCTGTCATGTTCGGATGGATTGAGCAGTGATAGGTGAATGTGCCTGCTGTATCAAAAGTGTGGCTGAATGTCTGGCCTTTGGCAAGGCTTGGCGATTCAAAGCTGTCTGACACCACTGTGTGGGCTACAGAATCTTCATTTGTCCATGTAACAGTTGCGCCCTGCCTTACTGTGATTGCGCTTGGCGCGAATGCGTTGTTCATTATCCTGAGTTCTACGTCTGCAGGCGCAGCAGGTGTTGCTGAAGTTTCACTTACAGGAGTTCCCTGGTTGACAGCAGAAGTGCAGCCTGCAATCAGAATTACAAATACCAAAACAAAG
This sequence comes from Candidatus Woesearchaeota archaeon, assembly GCA_043807015.1. Taxonomy (GTDB): domain Archaea; phylum Nanobdellota; class Nanobdellia; order Woesearchaeales; family UBA10216; genus JAZDGJ01. Next base: position 19,079 of record JAZDGJ010000016.1, read on the forward strand.
GCAAGCTTCATTTCTTCTTGCCCTTTTTTGCTTTTTTATTACTTGCAGCAGCGCATTCGTCTTTTGCACCGCAGCATGAGCAGCATCCCATTTGATTCACCTCCAAATTGATAGCAAAGGTATGCTCAGGTATTATTTAAAGGTTTGGAAAGAAGATTTATAAAAGGAAAGGGAGATTTATTGGTCAATGGGCATTGCGCAGTTCTTGAATGAAACGGTATTGCACAGCATAACCTATTTGGGAAATCCCTTAATTCTTGCAGTAATAGCTCTGGCGGCTTTTGGATTCAGCCACAGCTTCCTGATTGCTGTTATTGGGCTGGCAATTGTTGAGGCAACATGCATTTTCATTAAGCTACTCTACTTTAAGCAGAGGCCCAGAAGGCAGAAGTTCACGAACATAATTGAAAGGCTTGATGCTTCAAGCTTTCCAAGCGTGCATGCCGCAAGGAGCTCTTTCCTCTACCTGTATCTGGCTTGGTTCGCGGCAATTCCTGCAAAGATTGCATTCATAGCTGTTATTCTGGCTGTCAGCATGTCCAGAATACTTCTAAAGAAGCATTACATCATTGATGTCCTGGCAGGCTATGGCATAGGGATTTTGCTGCTTCTGGCTTGCATAAGCCTTAAATAATTGAAGCTGTTCAATGGGGCTATGAACCTAAACAACAAGACAGTGGGGTATGTTGTAATAGGATTTGCGATAATGCTTGTCATAGTGCTGGCTGCGGTGAAGTCAGGCATGGACAAAAGAGATGTAAGGCTCTGCGAGAACACCCAGGAATTAGGCTTGGACATGGCGCAGTGCCCTGCCCACACAACAAATACAGGATGGTATATAATGGGCGCGTTTGGCATTGCATTCTTCATACTGGCTGTAGGGATTTACCTAGTTTTCATGCCGCAAAAGGCGCCTGAAAAACCAGTGCAGGTAGTGGACCTTTCAAAGCTTGAAGAGGATGAAAAAAAGGTCTATGAGATGCTTAAGGCAAACAACGGCTCAATGTTCCAGGGAGACGTAATTAAGCAGCTTGGCTATACAAAGGTTACTGTTTCTAGGCTTATAGACAAGATGGAGATGAAAGGCATAGTTGAGAGAAAGAGACGCGGAATGTCAAATTTGGTAGTTCT
>JAZDGJ010000017.1:0-11145 GCA_043807015.1 Candidatus Woesearchaeota archaeon
GGAAAGCACAAAATCACAGAGCTTGCAAGGCTTGAAGGAACATTCAAAAGCTGCAATGACAGGCTTCTCGCAGTAAACGAAATATTCGTCGGCAGCAGCCAGCCCCATCACACCTCCAGATACATTCTGCAGGTTGGAAGCAAAAAAGAATTTCAGAAAAGCTCAGGAGTGATAGTGGCTACTCCGGCGGGAAGCCACGCCTGGGCAAAAAGCGCAGGCGCAAAACCCTTGCCGTTGAATTCGAAAAAATTCATCTATATCGTGAGAGAGCCTTACGTTGGCAGGCTGTCAAAGCCAAAGCTCACTTTTGGAATACTTGGCGCGAAACAGAAGATCAAAGTAGTCTCACAAATCCACAACGGCATTGCAGTTGCAGATTCTTCCAATAAAGCCCACAAGTTCCGCGACGGCGACGTGATAGAAATAAGAAAATCAAACCAGCCTTTAAGGATGGTTGATTTCTAAGCCTTCTTGAACTGCGCTGCAATGTCAATAAGGTCTACATGTCCCAAGAACACAGCCCTGCAGCAGTATCTTTCAAGCCCGAGCTTGTCAAGGAGTTTCTTTCGGTCTTCCCCTTTCTCAACGCCTTCCTTGAACTGCTCCCATAAATGACCGATGGGTTTTCCGCAGCTGAAACACCTTACTGGTATAATCATTTTGTTCACCTATAAGATTTTTGAACCTTTGCCCTTGCCTTTCCGTGCCTGAAGGGCTTCCTTACTTCTTTCCTTCTTATGTCTGCGACAAGCAGATGCCTATCGTAATCAAGGAATGTCTTTTCAAGCTTCTTGTCCTTTGTAAAGCCGACAAGCGCTTTTGCAATCGCAAGCCTTGCAGCGTCTGCGCCGCAGGAATATCCGCCTCCGTGGACATCAACGCTTATGTTGACCTTTGAGGCGTGCTCGCCTGAAAGCATCAGTGGCTCTTCAAGCTTCATCCTGGCTATCCTCGGCTGTATTGCAGAAAGCCCTATGTTGTTTATTTTAACAATACCGCTTCCAGCCGTTATAACAGCCTTTGCCGTTGCCCTTTTTCTTTTTCCAGTCGCAATGAATGTTTTCACTCTTTATCACCAATTATCCTGCAGATTTCTCCGACGCTTATGTATTTTGCGTTCAGGCTGTCAAGCCTCATCGCGCCCTTAACAATTTCTTTTTTTCCATCTGTAAACTGGGCAGGAACTCTTATGTGGCACCTAACCCTTGCGTAAGCCTCCCTTCCCCTTGCGGAATGGTATGGTATCATGCCCCTGATAACTTTCCTTACAAACTTGTCCGGCCTCTTCTGGAGGTAAGGTCCTTTATCCATTCCGACGCCGAGTGTTTCCTTCCACCTGAAAACAGAAAGTATGCTTCTTTTGTTGCCGCTGATAAGGGCTTTCTCGCAGTTGACTACGTTCACTGTCTCTCCAAGCAGAGCCAGCTTTGCAGCCCTTGTGGCCATCCTTCCCAAAACCGCATCTGTTGCATCAATTATCATTTTTATCCCATTATCCTGATTTTCTTTCCTTTAGGATCGTGCTTCATAAGCTCATTTATAGTTATTGCCTTGCCGTTTGCCTTCTGTATCTTTTCAACAGCCTCCTCTGAGAACTGCCAGGCGGCAATTGTGATTTTTCTCTGCAAATCTCCAGAGGCGAGGACTTTTCCAGGCACAACTATTGTTTCGCCGTCAGAGGTAAACCTGTTAATCCTGCCCAAGTTGACGATTTTTCTCTGCCTCGTGGGCTTCTCCAGATCCAAGGCAAGCCTTTTCCAGAGCATTATCTTCTCTGCGAATGCCTTTTTCCTCAGTTCGTCTATAAGGCTTCTCAATCCAGGGTTTGTAGGTCCTGTTTTCATTTTACATCATTACTGCGGGGGACGTGATTTGAACACGCGCACCCACTTAGGGACAAGGTCCTCAACCTTGCGCATTTGACCAGGCTCTGCCACCCCCGCAATTTTTCACAGATAACTGTGAATCAGCAAAGGGTCACTTTTCTTTGAGTATTTCCTGCAACTGGTTGAGCTGCTCCTGGAACTCATCAGCAGCCTGCTCTATTATCTCCTTGCAGTCCAGCTGACCCCAGGACTCAACCGTGAATATGAATTCTGACGGGTTTTCTTCCACAGTAACTGTGCCGCCTGAAGCTTTCTCAGCACAGCCTGCAAGGTCATGCTTTAACAACTCATCTTCGTTCACGACAAGCTTGCCTGACTTGACCTCAAAAACTCCTGGCGGGCAAGCCTTTGCCACAGCCTCAGGATTATGGACATTGCCTATCTTTACTTCAGGCTTGAATCTGTAATAAACCAAGCCTGGTGACCATTTCATGTGTGCCTTGCCTCTCCCCAAGCTTGCAGTGGCTTCTGCCTCAAGCTTCTGGCCCTTAAGCAGCTTGGCTATCGGCATTTCGCCGTAAACCGGCTTTATCTTTGGGTCCTTTGATTCAAGCTGTGAAGCATAAACATATCCTGGACCTGTTGCCTTAATTGTCATCTTAACCTGGCAGCGCGCGCATCCTTCGCCGTTGCATTTGCACTTCTCAGGAAGGTTGTATGACTTCAAATCTGTTGTCAGCGGCACCAACCCCATCCTGTGTGCGACCATTTCATCGTAAAGCACTGAGCTGTTTTTCCTGAGTTCAACGTCCTCAATTGCCATTGTCGGAACTTCTTCTATGGCTGCGCGCCTTATGGCGTTTGCAAATGAAGGCTCAGAGCCCTTCAATAGGAAGGTAAGCCGGTTGTTCTTTTTGTCTGCCTCGATAAGTTCGATTTCCATGTTCATACCCTTCTGCCCCTCTTTCCGCCTTTCTTACGGCACCCGTCGTGAGGCATTGGAGTGACATCTTCAATTATTCCTATCCTCAGGCCCATTCTTGAAAGCGCCCTTATCGCTGCCTGGGCACCAGGACCAGGGTTATTTGGACCATTATGACCGCCTGGCGCCTTAATCTTGACGTGCAAGCCCCTTATTCCTTTTTCAAGCGCGCCTTCAGCAGCCTTCTTTGCTGCGCTCATTGCTGCAGTGGGCGAGCCTTCAAGGTGGTCAAGCTTTACAACCATTCCGCCAGAGGCTTTTGAGATTGTCTCAGTTCCGGTTATGTCTGTGATGTGGATTATTGTGTTGTTGTACGAAGAGAAAATATGCGCAATTCCCCACCTGGTGCTATCTCTAGGAGACTCTCTTACTTCCTCCTTTGCAGGAGATTCCTTAATATCTTCTTTTTTGCTTACCGGCAGCTTCTCTGAATGTTCTGCGTTCTCCATGTGGCACCTTCTTAACCTTCTTTTCCTTCTTTTCCTTGACCGCCCTTTCCGGGTGGTCTGCCTTTGCTAAAGCTGAAACTGGCTTGAAGCTAACATGCTCTTCCTCATCTTTTCTCACGAGGTAGGATGGCACAGTGATGTTCTTACTCCCGATATTTATGTGCCTGTGAGAGACAAACTGCCTCGCCTGGTTTATTGTGTTTGCGAGGTTTTTCTTGAAAACAATAGTCTGCAGGCGCCTGCCAAGCAGGTCCTTGAGCTTTACGTTGAGCACAGCGTTTATGTCTCCGTCTGCGGGTATTAATGAAAGCGATTTCAGCTTTGCGAGCAGCTGGTCTTTCTCCTTCTCACTCTGGGCTGTTCTCCGCGCAATTATCTGCTTTGCCTGCCTCAGGATTTTGCTGAGAATAGCCCTTGCCTTCCAAATCTCGCGCTTATTTCTCAAGCCATACTCGTTTGTCAGCTCTTTCTCCTCGTCAATCCTGCTCGTAGTCCACATTTTCTTTGGACTTGAGTACTGTTTCCTTAACTTTCTAGGATCGCCCATTACTTTTTACCTTTGTCTTTTTCAGCAGCAGCGGCTCGTTCTACCATGGCTGCCTTCTGTTCGCGGCTCTTTACTACGCCGAGACCCTTGCCCTTGTTCTTCCTGAAGTGCGACCTTGTGCGCTGTCCCCTGACAGGCTGTGCCAGCGAGTGCCTCACTCCCCTGTAGGATCTGATTTTCTTCATTGTCCTGATGTCCATTTCCTTTGCAATATCAATGTCTGCTGTGAAAATATGCTTGTCCTCTCCTGTCTCAACATCCCTTCTGCGGTTGAGCATCCATACAGGCATAAGCTTGCTGGTGCTGCCCAAAGTTGCATTAAGCTTCTTGATTTCATCTTCATTCAGCTCTCCAGTTTTCTTTCGCTTGTCAATGCCGGTGAGAATGCAAGTTGAATTGGCAACAGCATAGCTGACGCCTTTTATCTTTGTAAGAGCAGCAGCTAACTGCCTCTTTCCGTCCAAGTCCGTGTTCATAATGCGGACGAGATACCTGAAGCCAGCCTTTTCTTGTTCCATTTTGAAAATACCCCGAGAAGTACGCCGTAAGCATCTGAATTCCACCACAGTGGAATTCTGAGTGCGATCAAAAACCACTCGCTGTAAGATCCAAGCAAGTATCCACCAATTACAAATTGGTGGTTTTTGACGCCCTAAAAGCGCTCTTCTACGTCGAACTCGGGCTCTCTTCCCTCAGGAAAAAGGGAGGGGTATTTAAAGGTTACGTTTGAGTTGTCCCCTGTCCCTAATCTACCCTTCGTGGCGGTCCAAGGGACTTGTTGCACCCCGCCACAATAGATAAGGCGAGGATGCAACAACCTGGGCGCACACGCCTGCGGGCTGCAGGCGCCACGAACAAAGATAAAACGAGGACTTGGGACAGTCCGAATATGGCACAATCTTTAAAAACTTCGCCGACTATACACCCCCTATATGGATAAGGTGGAGGAGGCAAGGTCTGAAGCTAAGAGCCGCCTCCTGGCAGCAGACCATATGGCTACTTTTACTTACCCCGTAATAAACGACAGCCGGATGCTTATGGGGATTGTGGAAAACATTTTCCTTGCGCTGACAGGAAGCCTGGCGGCGCTGCTTTACTCTGAAAGGGCGTTGAGGAAAATTCCGCCTTTCTACGACACGTTTGACTCAAAATTCCATGTTTTCAGGGAAGATGTTGGAAAGCGGTATAGTCTCTCCAAGTATAGCAAACTTCTTATAGAAGTCAGGGATTTATTGATTGCGCACAGGGAAAGCCCGGTTGAGTTTTCAAAAGGAGGAGCATTTATAATGTGCTCTGAAAACTACACGGGCAACAAAACAGTCACGATAGAAAAAGTGAAGGAATACCTCGCTCATGCGAAGCAGTTCTTCCACGAAGTTGACAGGATAACAAAGCAAAATGCAATGTCTCTTGGAAGCAAAGGATGAGCTCAAGAGGGCAGACCACCTGCTCTATGTCAGCCTGAAATACACAAGGACTGTTGATGTAATAAGGAGCATTATTGAGCGCCTGATTAATGCCCTTGAATTCACGATAAGCGACCTTCTCACATATGCCAAGGAAAAAAAGATGATTTCTGAAAAGCCCGCCAACACAGGTCTTATGTGCGATGTCCTGAAAAAAACTTTCAAGGATGAGGAAATACATGAGATGGTCAATTTCTTCCTCATGCTGAGGAGGATAAGCAGGGCAGAATACAAAAAGGGCTCTGAATACAGAAGGCACGTCAGCATGTCAGTCATACTTGACGAGATAATAATAAATATCAGCATAGACAAGATAAAGGAGTACTATGACGCAGCTGTTGGCTTTGTCGAGTACGCCAAAAAGACAATCCAGGGTGAGGCTTATGAAGAAATCTAGGAGCAGCACTGAGCATAACCGCTCTGCAAGCGCTGTGCTCTACTGGAGTACGATACTCTTCTTGACCATGATGAATTTTTTTGTTGCCCTTGTTCTTGTGCCCTTTTCCCTGGCAGCGCCGACGTTCCAGCTTTACCTGGCTGTTGCAATCTTCGGGCTGCTCTTCGGGCATCTGTTCAACATCTTAATCACAAGGATTGAATTCCTTGAGCGCCATCATCACTTGTTTGCTTCAATATTCATCCCGCTAATCGCAATAGTAGCGCTCCTAATCGTGCTTTCCGCAGCAGAAAGCATTGCCGCAGTGCTTGGCATCACAGTCACCCAAAACCCGAAAATTACAATGGTAATTTACATTGCGGCTTTCCTTACGCCAAACACCCTCTCAAGAATAATGAAGCATTAACTATTTTTTCAGGGAAACTATCGCCTCAGCCAAATCGCCCTTTGACGCTTCAAGAGCCTTCCTCGCGTCTTCCTCTGTTGCACCGGACTGCTCTGCCACAGTCCTGACATCATCTTCACCTATCTCTGTCTTTAGCTCCCTCTCAGATACCTCTCCTGCAACCTGAAAGGAGGTCTGCCCCATCATATCAATCTTTGTGACTGAAGGGTTTGAAATCACGATTTCCTTCTCAGGCGTCCTTATCACAACTTCGTCTGCTTCAATCTCTGCCTGCTTTATGCCCATTTTCTTCATGGCAGCCTGCATTGCCCTTGGGTCTATACCCGGCATCATAGAACTCAGCCTCTTGAATGGAGTATTATTTCGATAATAACAACGATAGCAGCCATAAGAATGACATGCCCGGGCTTGAACTGTATCTTGCTCTTGTAATCCTCAAAATACCTTACAAGTCCACCCTGCGTGGCAGGCATCCTTATCTTTTCTTCAGCCATGAGCCTAGTAACCCCCGCCTAATATAAAAAACTATGCCTTCACCGCTGTCAGGGCTATCAGCCCATCATAGCCCCTTTCAGGATCGTTTATGTCAAAGCTCTGCATTTTTGTAATGCGGCAGCCAGCCATTTTCAGCGCGTCAGCCACACCATTTTCATCTATCGGGCAGGCTATGAATTTTGTGTCGCCTGAATTGTAATAGCGCGCATTCCTTATCATCGTCATAACAAGAATACCTTCTGGCTTCAGTAGGGAGACAATATTCCTAACCCAAAGCATATAGTCCTTCTCGTCATCAGTGATACTCTCGGGGCAGAAATTTATGGAAAGAATGTCGAAGTCCTTGTGAGAAAGGGGTGCTATTGGATTGCTTTTGGAAATATCGCATTTTATTATTTTTTTAAGCCTGCTGCGAAGCCTTTCTTCTATCCTTTCAGGGCTGGTGCATTCCATTTCTGCAACGTACTTGAAGTACCTGCTCCAGTCAAAGGCAGTCGGGTGTTTTTGAACCCAGTTTTTAACAGCAGCCCTGTTTTCATCAGTGAACTCTGAAAATATTATCTCATCCACTTTTGAGCTTGCACTAATTAATGGGTATATTACCGGCCCGCCTCCAACCTCAAGCAGTTTCTTCTGCCTTGGCATCTGGCCGTATACGTCGTGGAAAAAACTGAGAAGAAAATCGTTCTCCGGGTCATTTTCATCATCAGCATAATATTCCTGAAGGTAGTCCAACGGGTTGAATTTTGAGAAGTCCTTTGTGGCCGCCATCTTCTTATAGCCTGCTTTTGATAAGCTTCAGTCTTACGAAATTTTCCCTTTCTATCTCCTCAAGCCTGAACCTTATCTGATAAGCGGCTTCCTCAAGTTTTGGAATAGTGATCCTCTCAAGAGCGTTTACTTTTCTCTTTGTGGTTTCAATCTCTGTGAGGAGCTTCCTGAGCGTGACTTCAACTTCTGCAACCATCATTATGCGCTCCACAACCCTCTCATAAGACATTGCAGCTTCGTCAATTTTCACAGAGCCCGCAATAAATCCCTGCCCTCTCTCAAGCAGTGGCCTCTCCGTGAATGTGCCTCTTACTTTTGGCACAATGATGCCCATTATGTTGACTGATTCAAGCTCAACTTCAGGCTTCTCTTTCAATGCCAAAGATATTGATTTTATCCTGAGGTCGCCTTCAAAGGCGCGCGCTATGTTTATTTTTCGTTGCGCGTCAGCATACTCCTTTGCCATCTCTGAGCGTATGTTCCTCGCCCTTTTCAGCACGTTGAAGAATTCAAGGATAAGGCCATCCCTTTTTTTCTTCAGCAGGCTGTATCCTGTCTTGGCAAGCCTTATCTTTTTCTTCAGGGATATTAGCTCAGAGCGTGTTGGTTTTACCCTTAGTTCCATAATATTTTTTCCTCAGCTCGGGGCTGATTCTTGTGAGCTCTGATTCAGGCAGCGCGCTTAATAGCGACCAGCCCAAGTCTAACGTCGCCGAAATGTCGCGGTTTTCTTCCTTGCCCTGCTTCACAAACTTGTCCTCAAATTCTGCCGCAAACTTCAGCAGCCTGCGGTCTCGCTCAGAGAGAGATTCCTCTCCAACAATCGCTACAAGGCCTCTTAAGTCGCGGCCTTCAGCATAGTTTGCATACATCTGGTCTGATGTCTGCCTGTGGTCTTCCCGTGTTTTCTCCTTTCCTATGCCCAGGTTCATAAGCCTTGAAAGCGAAGGCAGAACGTCAATTGGAGGATAAATGTTCTTCATGTGGAGCTCCCTGCTGAGCACTATCTGCCCTTCAGTGATATATCCTGTAAGGTCAGGAATCGGGTGCGTAATGTCGTCGCCAATCATGGTCAGTATTGGCAGCTGGGTAATGCTTCCCTTCCTGCCCTTTATCATGCCTGCCCGCTCATAGATTGTGGCGAGGTCTGTATACATGTATCCCGGATAGCCCCTTCTTCCAGGGATTTCTGACCTTGCTGCGCCTATCTCACGGAGTGATTCGCAGTAGTTTGTCATATCTGTCATTATCACCAGGACATGCATGTCCTTTTCAAAGGCAAAATACTCTGCTGCTGTCAGAGCCATTTTTGGGGTGATAAGCCTCTCAATTGCTGGGTCATCTGCCAGGTTAAGGAATACCACAGACCTCGTCAGCGCTCCAGTCCTTTCAAAGTCAGAGATAAAGTGCTGTGACTCTTCCGATGTGATGCCCATTGCCGCAAAGATTACGACAAAATTAACATCCTTTCCCACAACCCTTGCCTGCCTTGCAATCTGAAGCGCGATTTCGTTGTGGGGAAGGCCTGCGCCGGAAAATATCGGCAGTTTCTGACCTCGAACGAGGGTGTTCATCGCATCTATTGTGGAGATTCCTGTCTGGATGAAGTCCTTTGGGCTGCTCCTTGAGTAGGGGTTTATGGCAGCGCCTGTAATGTCAATCCTTTTTTCAGGCACTATTTCAGGACCGCCGTCTATCGGCTTTCCCGAGCCGTCGAGAATCCTCCCGAGCATTTCTTCCGAAACTGACAGCTTTACATTCTCCCCGAGGAACTTTACTGTGGACTCGCGGTCTATCCCTGACGTTCCCTCAAAGACCTGCACCACAACCAAGTTCTCGCTCGTGTCAAGCACCTGGCCGCTCTTTATTGCGCCGTTGGAAAGCTTGATCTTTACAAGGTCTCCATAGCCGACAGGCTCTGTCTGCTCCACAAAAATGAGAGGTCCTGCAATCCTGCTTATTGTTTTGTACTCTTTCATAGCGCCTCAAACTCCTTGTTTATGCCATTGTATATTGAAGCCAGAATCGGCTCGTAATTCTTGTCGAACTTCATGTTCGGGATAAGATCCTTAGCCTTTGTCTCAAGTATCCGCGATGCCCTCTTGCCTGATGCAAGTGCCTTGTAAGCAGCATCAGCATAATACAGGACAACAGACATCAGGTCATATGTTTTTTTCAGGCTGCAGTATGTGTCAACTTCATGGAAGGCGTTCTGCTGAAGGATGAACTCGCGGATCATCCTTGCGACAGCCAGCGTAATCTGCTCTTTCTCAGGCAAGGCGTCAGAGCCGACCAGCTGGACAATCTCAAGCAGCTTGTCCTCTTCCTGGAGTATCCTCATAAGCCTGGTGACCTTTTCGTTCCAGTCTGGAGAAACGTTTTTTTCAAACCATGGAGCAAGACTTTCAAGGTATAGCGAGTAAGATGTAAGCCAGTTTATTGAAGGAAAATGCCTTCTCTGCGCCATCCTCGCGTCGAGAGCCCAAAAGGTTTTCACAACCCTCAATGTTCCCTGCGTAACAGGCTCTGAGAAGTCTCCTCCTGGCGGCGAGACTGCGCCGATAACCGAGATTGAGCCCTCCCTTTTTGCGCTTCCGAGCGTAATGACTTTTCCTGATCGCTCATAGAACTCAGAAAGCTTGGATGAAAGGTAGGCAGGATAGCCCTCTTCGCCAGGCATCTCCTCAAGCCTTGAGGAAATCTCCCTCATTGCCTCAGCCCATCTTGAAGTTGAGTCTGCCATCAAGGCAACATCATAGCCCATGTCCCTGTAGTATTCTGCAATTGTTATGCCTGTGTAGACAGATGCCTCCCTTGCGGCGACGGGCATGTTTGAAGTGTTTGCTATAAGCACAGTTCTCATCATCAGCGGCTTCCCACTTTTTGGGTCCTTAAGCTCTGGGAATTCTGTCAGGACCTCAGTCATCTCATTGCCTCGCTCTCCACAACCTATGTAAACTATTATGTCTGCGTCTGACCACTTTGCCAGCTGCTGCTGGCTTACGGTTTTCCCTGAGCCGAATGGCCCCGGGATTGCGGCAACGCCGCCCTTTGCGAGCGGGAACAGCGCGTCGAAAATTCTCTGCCCTGTAACCAAGGGAGTTTTTGGCATCAGCTTCTGTTTTGAAGGCCGAGGTCTTCTGACAGCCCACTTTTGCATAAGGGATATCTCCTGACCGTTGTCAAGAACGCATACAACAGAATCAACTGTGAACTTGCCCTGCCGGATTTCCGTGATTTTTCCGCCAACTCCCGGCGGGGCCATTATCTTGTGCTTTATTGTTTCAGTCTCTTCAACTGAGCCGATGATGTCCCCTTCAGACAGCACGTCGCCTTTTTTCACCAAAGGAGCAAATTCCCATTTTTTCTCGCGGTCAAGCCCCGGCGCAGTAGCACCTCTCTTGATAAAGTCGCCCATCATTCTCGTAAGCACTGGCAGTGGTCTCTGGATGCCGTCATAAATCGATGTAAGAAGCCCTGGACCCAACTCGATTGATAACGGAAGCCCTGTGCTCTCAACATCCTCGCCGGGCTTAAGCCCGCTTGTATCCTCGTAAACCTGTATTGTTGCATTATCCCTGTTTATCTGGATGATTTCGCCCATAAGCTTTTCTTTGCCAACCTTTACAAGGTCAAACATCCTTGCATCAAGACCCTTGCCTATGACAACGGGCCCGGCCACCCTGAAAATTTTCCCTATTTTTCCCATAAGTCAACACCTATTGATTTTCTTATCATTCTCCTGAGGCTCTCATCCTCAGCTTTGTCTGAGAGCATTATGAACACCGGCTTTACAGAGTCCATAA
>JAZDGJ010000018.1:0-4253 GCA_043807015.1 Candidatus Woesearchaeota archaeon
TCACGAGCATCGCAGACTACATTAAGCACCATAATGAGGCAAGGCCTCATATGAGCTTAAATTTCAAGACCCCAAAACAAGTATGGGACGAACTCAAAGCGAACTAGTTTCGTGATGCGAACTAGTTTCGGGATAACAGACATGGCAGCAGGGCCCAAAACCCTTATAAACTCTGCCTTTTCCTCCAGTGCCATGGGACGCGCTCCAACGCACAAGACAGTCCGTTACGGTCCTAAGGAGAGCTACAGGCCTGTCAGGTGTGGCAGGCAGTTCCCAGACTGCCCAGAGCAGCCGAACGAAGCTTCTTGCAGATTATGCCCGCTGTGGAAGCATTAGTAGCCAAACCTTTTCTCGTAGTTCTTGTGGCCAAGCCATTCGAGAATTATGCTTAATATTGTAATTTCATCTTCAGTTATAGTATAAAGCAGTCTCCAACTGCCAGACAAATTGTATTTCCATAGATTTGCGATATTTTTGTACTCCTTTGGCCAGAGATTCTTTTGGATTTTCTTTCCACAAGAAGGATTTTTCTTAAGTTCGTCAATTGCTTTCTGAATTAATGCATGAAGTTTCCTGTCCTCAAATTTTCCTTTTTGGAGGAGGTTGAAATCAGTCAAAAGCTTTGCACTATAAAAACCTACAAAGATTGGTTTCATCTTATGATAAGTCCTTGCGATTTTATCCGCCTTATCGTTTCCGGATCCCAAACCCAGATAATACAGCCATCTTTGTCGATCATGATCTTTCCTGAATGGTTAAGATAGTCCAGAATAACCAGGAACGTCTGGTACATCATCTTCTTCGGCAGCTTCTTCCAAAGCTGGTATTTGCCGCACTCCTGGCTGTATTTCTGGATGGCTTTCTCCACCATTATGATAGATTCAAGTGTCGGGCTGTGCAGTTGCTTCATCTTATATAACTGTATATAAGAAGACTTATTTAAGCCTTTTGCTGAATCCTGAAGAATGCCTGATTCCATGAAAATCAGGTAAGCATACTGTCTAATAAAACTTGCGTTTTCTCGACGGAAAAGCTTGCGGAGAATTCAGAATTATTTCGTCAGATTTAAGGCGACTTTAGGTCATGGGTTGTGCCTGAAAGCGGTTAATTTTCTCAGCATCCGCCAATAATATCCAGAATATCTTCCCCGTACTTCACAATCTTCATAGGTCCCAAGCCAGGAATTGATTCGAGGTCTTCCTTTGTCTGGGGCATCTGCTGTGCCAGCTCTATTATTGTTTTGTCGTGCAAAACTACATAGGCAGGCACGCCCAAAAGCCTGCTGGTATCTCGTCTCCATTCTTTCAGCCTGGCAACAAGGTCATTAGATTGTGCCTTTACAACAACTTTTTTCTCTTCAATCATTTCCATCATTGCATCTGTTATGAAAGCGGTGTATTTCTTTCCTGAATAAGTCAAATACAGGCTCTTCTTTGCCCTGCTCATTGCAACGTAAAACAATCTTTTTTCCTCTTCTTCCTTGTCATACTCTTCAACCTTTACCATATCAATTACCGGGTGTTCACTCCCGCGGCAAGGAAAGTTTATTCCGGTGCAGCCGATCACAAAGACAAGCTCTGCTTCCAGCCCTTTAATAGCGTGTATTGTCGCCAGAGTAACTTCTCCTTCAGAAGCAACCACTGTCTTTCGTATCTCATCGCTTCTCACAATATGCAGTATGCCTCGTTTTTTCATCAGCTCAGAGAGCTCTACCAGCTGCCTGTTGGTTCTTGCCAATACAAAAATTTCCTGCCGAGGCAATTTAGAATTAAGTATATGCTGCATCACAAACTCAAACTCAGCAGCCTCAGACTCATGCTTCATTAAATGAACATCTTTTTCCCCATCAACTGTAAAATCAAGGTCTGCCAGCCCCATTCCTTTGATCGAGTTATTAATCAGATTGACAATGTGCTTTGTAGACCTGTAGTTTTTGGCCAAAGTGATGATTTCGCAGTCTGGGTATTTGTCCTGGAAGCTAAGCATGTGCCTTACATCAGAACCCCTCCAGCCATAGATGCTCTGCCTTGGGTCTCCAACTGCAAATACACTTAGCGCATTAAGCAAATCCACAAGCCTAATCTGCGTTGAATTGACATCTTGGTACTCATCAATCAGTATATGCTCAAACTTTGGCATAATCTCAGGATGCTTCTCGAACAGGGCAATTGCATCAAGCAGCTGGTCTGCAAAATCACGAAGCCCTTGCTGAGCCATGTAATCTTCAATAAAGCTGCAAATGCCAAATACCAGCTTTACGCTTTCCCTATTTGAGCTGTCAACGTCAAAAGACTCCATCTGAATAGCCTTGTTCTTTGACTTGAAGTAATCCCTAATGAAGAAACAGTCATTCATGAAAATATTTGCAAGCTGCTCATCTGTTTTTCCTCGCTGTTGCATTGGGCTGAAGTAAGTGTCAATGGCAGCCCTCATGGTAAGCTTTAATTTAGAAAGCGCCTTGGCTATCATCAGCATCCTGTCCCTGTAACTTACAACATGGACTAATTTGCCATATGCCAGGTCATTATGCTGCCTAAGCAGTTTCTCGCAGAAGGAATTGAATGTTTCAACTGCAACATCTGCCTCAAGCCTTTTCTGCATCTCCTGCCTTGCTTTCCTTGTGAAAGTGATGGCAAGTATCTTTTGTGGATCAACAGAGCGGTATTTCACTAAAAACTCAATTCTCCTGGTCAGCACAGCAGTCTTTCCAGAGCCCGCGCCAGCGATGCAGAGGAGATGCTTTTGGTTGCTTATGACTGCTTTTTTCTGCTCGTCATTAAACTTGGAAAGGAACTCGCCAAAGTGCGAAAATATCTCCTTCTCCTGCTCTGTTACAAAAGTTTTAGCCTGTTTCAGACCAAATGACAGCTTCCGCTTGTATAATGTAGGATTCTCAGTCTCATTCCTGCCTTTCGGCGTCAACTCAAGAACCTTCCAGAAGGGGTTTCCCTGAACAGGAGCATAAGTAACCAGCCCGTTCAGCGCAAGGTTGTCAATCATCATTCCAACCTCTTCCTTGCTGTAGGCCAGGCTTCCGAAGCTCTCAAGCTTGTTAAGCCTGTTCCTTGCAACAGACTCGTTTTTCTCCTGCCCCTGGAGAAAGTCAATAAGAAGGTTCTTACCAACGCCAAAGGGGATCTCTTGGATGGCTTTCAGCACAAGAACGTAGTCCATATCTCCCATGGCTGTTTCCAGAGCCGGCTTATATAAGAAGCTTGCTCTTCAACGAGTTTGAGGCAGGTAACCCAAAGGTTTATAAACCCTGCCTATTCTCCAGTGCACTATTAGTGCTTAGGACTCGTTCTTCAGCGCTAAGTAAAATAAGTAGATTAGTAGGAGGAAAAAGTAGAATGGGAAACTTCGGAGGAGGCTTCGGAGAGAGAAAGATGCACAAGGCTACCTGTTCCGAATGCGGAACTGAGTGTGAAGTGCCTTTCGAACCGAAAGCCGACAGACCTGTTTATTGCAGGGACTGCTATATGAAGAGAAAGAGATAAACTCCTTTCATGATTCTATAGCTAAAACATAGCAATAACGCGAGACGATTTTTTTGTTTTTTGGAATTTTTTCTTTGTTTCTGGTTGTTTTCAGGATTTCCTGTGGCAGCGCTGCAGAATATTCAATCTTTCCGCAGGATTTGAGCTTTTTCTCTGAAAAGGCATTTTAATCTGTAAAGCTGTCAAAAACACAAACCATTAAATAAAAGTAAGTTATAACTTACTTTGGTGATAAACTATGGATTTTGCAATAGCCAAGGTAAGCACGAAAGGGCAAATAGTGATTCCAAGCCAGTTAAGAGCTGGCATAAAAAAAGGAGATGAGTTCCTCATGGTGAAAGACAACGGCAGGATTATCCTGAAGAGCGTCAGGAGCTTGGCGGCTGACGTGAAAGGTGACCTTATTTTTGCTGAAAGAATAGAAAAAGCCTGGCAGCGCTATGATAAGGGACAGTTCAGGGAGATGTCCAAAGAGGACTTTCTGAAAGAGCTCGAAAAATGGTAAGAGTGTTATTTGATTCGGCATTTCAGGAAGCTATGAATAAAGTGCGCGATGAGGGCTTTAAACTCAGGATTAAGAAGCAAATAAACAAGATAATCGATTTTCCTGAAACAGGGAAACCGATGCGTTATAAAAGGAAAGGAACTCGTGAAGTTTACATCTCGCCTTTCCGGCTTGCTTACGCATATCTTCCTGAAGAGGATAAGCTTATTTTTCTAGACATCTACCATAAGGGCGAGCAATAAAAAATAAAA
>JAZDGJ010000019.1:0-4863 GCA_043807015.1 Candidatus Woesearchaeota archaeon
CAATAACATAACCTTTAAATATTAATGACGATGGCATTTTGGCTATGACTACCAAACTTGTTGACGCTGGCAGCCTGAAGGAAGGCGGCTATGTGCTGATTGACGGGGTTGCCTGCAAGATTCTCAGCATGCAGGTATCCAGGCCAGGAAAGCACGGTCATGCCAAGATAAGGATGGAAGGCATAGGGCTTATTGACAACAAGCGCAGGATTATAGTCATGCCGGGGCACGACAACATGGAAGTTCCCATAGTTGAGAAAAAGAATGCGCAGGTTCTCTCAGTAGCAAATAACGTTGCAAATGTCATGGACACAGAGACCTTTGAGACATTTGACCTGCAGGTTCCTGACGAGATGAAGGGCACATGCATTTCAGGCATCACAGTGATGTACTGGAGAATTTTGGACGACAAGATTATGAAGCAGCTTAAGGGAGGGGAGTGATGGCAAAGTTTCCAGAGGCAGAAGCCAGATTTTTGAAAAACGTGTTTGTCTGCAGGAAATGCAAGACCAAACAGAGGGCACCAAGCCTCAAAATCTCGCAGGGCAAGATCAGCTGCAGGAAGTGCGGAAGGTCAGTTCTTAGGCCTGCCAGAAAGAAGTAAAAATGCTTGATTTTCTCGCTGAGCACAAGTGGACGATTCTTTTCTACGCAGCAGTATTTCTGTTTGTCTACATCAACAGGAGCAAGTTTGAGCGCCAGCTAAAGGTTATTTTCATCTACCGCACAAAATGGGGGCTGCCTCTTATGGACTCCCTCGCGGCGAAACACGGCGAGCTGATAAAAATTCTTGGCTATATAGGAATAGGTGTTGGCTTTGTCGGCATGGCAGTCATCACATTTTTCCTTTTCAAAGGAGCTTATGACATCTTTTTCGTGCCAAACGCACCGCCCACTGTCAGCCCAGTGATTCCTGGAGTGAGGGTTCCTGGAGGGCTTTACATCCCGTTTGTTCAGGGCATAATCTCAATCTTCATTGTTGCAGTAGTGCACGAGTTCTTTCACGGAGTTGTCGCGAGGTCTCACAACATACCAATAAAAAGCTCCGGCCCTGCATTAATCGGCCCTTTTTTTGCAGCTTTTGTTGAGCCTGATGAAAAAAGGCTTGAGCACCAAAGCGACGTTGCCCAGTATTCTGTTTTTGCAGCAGGGCCCTTTGCAAATGTTCTCCTCGCCGTATTCGTTGCCTTAATCCTTGCTTTGGTTTTCAGCCCTGTGATTGGCGCAATCTATCATCCTGAGGGCATCTCTTTTGATTCATTGCAGCCAGGCTATCCTGCAGAGTCATCTGGCATGAAGCCTGATGAAGTCTACACAATGCTTGACAATTATTCCCTCAAGACTGCAAATGACCTTGCTGCAGCCCTTGACTCTGTGAAGCCAAACCAGACCGTAATGCTTGCATCAGCGTCTTCCTCTTACAATATGGTTGCAACTTCGCATCCCCAGAATTCCAGCAAAGCCTACCTCGGAGTTATAGGGCTCCACACGAGGTTCAATAATGACACGTCATCCCTTTTCAAGTCTTTGCAGTGGCTGAACGGGCTTTTTGTCTGGATTTTCATACTCAGCATTGGGATTGGCCTTGCCAACCTAATGCCCATAGGTCCATTAGACGGCGGCAGGATGCTCAAGCTTGCCGCAGAAAAGATAAAAGGCAAGGAGAAAGGCTACAGGCTTTGGGTTAACGCAAGCATTTTCTTTGTTTTTCTGATACTTTTCCTTATGACTCCTATTTTCATAGCTACTTTAAAAGCCATAACAGGAGTTAGTTGACTATCACAAAGTATTTTAATAAGTAGATTTTTCCGCAGTCGGAGGGAGGGATATTCATGGAAGATGAACAAAAAAAGACCGAAGAAACGCATGAGCATCATACTGAGGTGGAGCACCACGCGCGCCATGATGCGCCAGAGCATCATGAGCATCACCCGCATCACGAGCATCATGAAGAGGTAAAGCACCACCCTGAGCATCATGCAGAGGTGCACAAGCCTGCCAGAATGCGCAAAACAGCACTATGGCAGCTTATTGCCGCGGCATTTGCAGTATTATTCATCATAGCGATATACACGCACGGCTTCAGCAGCTCAGCTGCCCAGCCTTCGCAGCTCTCAAAGGATGAGGCTGCAACAAAAGTTATTGATTACATAAACAAGAACCTGCTTGCAGAAGGCGTAACCGCCAAGCTCAACTCAGTCAAGGAGGAAAACGGCTTGTATTTCATCAACATGACCATTAGCGGGCAGACATTTGCAAGCTATGCCTCAAAGGACGGAGAGCTTTTCTTCCCCCAGGCTTTTGACACAACAGTGAAAATCACCCAGCCGGAAACGCAACCAGAAGATACCCCTTCCGGAACCACGAAGAGCGACAAGCCAAAAGTGGAGCTCTTTGTAATGAGCCACTGCCCATACGGAACGCAGGCTGAAAAGGGAATTTTGCCGGCAGTTGAGAAGCTCGGAAACAAGATTGACTTCAGCATTAAGTTTGTCTACTATGCAATGCACGGCGACAAGGAAGTAAAAGAGCAGATGAACCAGGTCTGCATAATGAACGAGCAGAAAGACAAGTTCTTCCCATACCTGAAGTGCTTCCTCAACAGCAGCGATGGTGCAGGATGCATTGCGACTGCAGGCATTGACAAAGCCGCATTGAGCACCTGCGTTGCAGCCCTTGATGAGCAGTACAGCATCACAGCAAACTACAATGACAAGTCAACATGGATCAGCGGGAGATACTCATTGTTTGACGTCTACAAAGCAGACAACACAAAATATGGCATTGGTGGCAGCCCGACGCTCGTTATAAACGGCGCTGGGGCAAGCCCAAGCAGCAGGAGCCCTGCAGCATACCTGGCATCAATCTGCGCAACCTTCAATACGCCGCCAGCAGAGTGCGACAGCGAGCTCAGCACAACAACGTTTTCACCCGGCTTTGGCTACACAACTACAGATTCAACAGCATTAGCTGAATGCGGCTGATTTTTCTTTTTTTATTAAATTTTCTTTCTCTTCATCAGCAGCGTATTTGTCACAACAGAAACTGAGCTGAAAGCCATTGCCGAGCCTGCAAGTATCGGCGATAATAGCCATCCTGTGAATGGGTAAAGCACCCCTGCAGCAATTGGTATTCCAAGAACATTATAGAACAATGCCCAGAACAGGTTCTGCCTTATCTTGCTCATAGTAAACCTGCTTAATCTTATTGCCCTAGCAACATCTCCCAAATCATTCCTCATCAGCACAACATTGCCTGTCTCCAATGCAACGTCTGTTCCAGAGCCCATTGCAATGCCTATGTCTGCAGTTGCTATTGCAGGAGCGTCATTTATTCCGTCTCCAACCATTGCTGTTTTGCCCTTCTGCTGGAGCATTTTCACATAGCCTGCTTTTTTCTCAGGCAGCACGTCTGCAAAGACATTCCTTATTCCTGCTTTTGCAGCTATTGCCTTCGCAGTCCTCTCATTGTCGCCTGTAATCATGTAAACCTGCAATCCAAGCCCCTGCAGTGCCCTGACAGCTTCTGCAGATGTCTCCCTTATTGTGTCAGCAACTGCTATGAGCCCTATCACTTTTTTCTCTGCAAGAATCATAACTGTCTTGCCCTCTTTCTCAAGCTTTTCTATCTTGCCTTCCTTCTCCGAGTAGTCAATCTTCCTGTCTTTCATCAGCTTGCGGTTGCCAAGGAAATACTGCTTACTGCCAATCTTTGCCGTAACGCCTTTTCCAGGAATTGCCCTGAAGCCTGCAGTCTTGAAAGTTTCCTTTGCTTTCTTCACTATTGCCTCTGCAAGCGGATGCTCAGAATTCTTCTCCAGAGAAGCAGCTATCTTCAGCGCATCCTTGCCACCCATCACATCTGTGACCGCAGGAACGCCCTTGGTAATAGTTCCAGTTTTATCCAGCACAATGTATTTCAGCTTGTGCGCTGCCTCAAGGGCATCACCGCCCTTAATCAGTATGCCTCTCTCTGCACCCATTCCTGAGCCAACCATCACCGCTGTCGGCGTAGCAAGCCCTAAAGCACATGGGCAGGCTATGACAAGAACAGAGACTGCAGCAATCACTGCAAAATCAGTGCCCGCTCCAGCAAGGTACCATCCTGTGAATGCCAGCAGTGCAATCACAATCACTGTTGGCACAAAAAATTCCGAAATCCTGTCTGCAAATTTCTGTATGGGAGCTTTCCTGCTTTGCGCATCCTCTATCAGCTTTATGATATGCGCCAGCGTCGTATTTTCCCCTATTTTCTCTGCCTTGAACTCAATAACGCCGTGCTTGTTTATTGTTCCGCCAATGACCTTGTCGCCTTTCTTCTTCTCAACAGGGATGCTCTCGCCAGTGAGCATGCTCTCATCAACAGAAGAATCTCCCTTGACGACTGCGCCGTCAACAGGAATCTTGCCTCCAGGCTTCACAACCACAATATCTCCCAAAACAATGTCTGAAATTCCAATTTCGATTTCTTTACCTTTTCTAATAACCAAGGCAGTCTTCGGGCTTAATTGCATCAGTTTCTTTATTGCATCAGATGTCCTGCCGGTTGTCAAGGCTTCAAGCCACTTTCCAAGTATTACCAGAGTGATTAGAATTGCCGAAACCTCAAAATACTGCCCGCCCATCGGGTTGAACAGGACATTATACAGGCTGAAGAAATATGCAGCGCTTGTGCCCAGCGCAATTAAAGTGTCCATGTTTGCAGCTTTGTTTTTTATAGAATGCCACGCTCCCTTGTAAAACCTCCACCCAACATAAAACTGCACCGGAGTTGCCAGTGCCAGAAGAATATAATCCCTGTAAGGCACTTCTATGCCCAACCACATCAGCACCATGCCTATTATGAACGCAGGAACGGCAAATA